>CAZQTE010000042.1:17474-21276 GCA_964595615.1 uncultured Saprospiraceae bacterium | reverse complement strand
TTTACGCTTCTACTTCCGCTAACATTTTCTCACCTGCTGCGATAACCTCATCGATGTTACCTTTCAAGTTAAATGCTGCTTCTGGATATTGGTCAACATCACCGTTCAAAATCATTTTGAACCCGCGGATTGTTTCTTCAATCGGTACCAAAACTCCTTTCAATCCTGTAAACTGCTCTGCTACGTGGAATGGCTGAGATAAGAAACGTTGTACACGACGTGCACGAGAAACGACGTTTTTATCTTCATCAGATAATTCCTCCATACCCAAGATAGCGATGATATCTTGCAACTCATTGTAGCGTTGCAAAATCTGCATTACGTCTTGTGCAGTATCGTAGTGCTCATCACCAACGATAGAGCGTTCCAAGATACGAGAAGTTGAATCTAATGGATCCACCGCAGGGTAGATACCTAAAGAAGCAATCTTACGAGATAGTACTGTCGTTGCATCCAAGTGAGCGAAAGTAGTCGCTGGTGCAGGGTCAGTTAAATCATCCGCAGGTACATATACCGCTTGTACAGAAGTAATAGAACCACGCTTAGTAGAAGTAATACGCTCTTGCATCACACCCATTTCCGTTGCCAATGTAGGTTGGTAACCTACGGCTGAAGGCATACGTCCAAGAAGTGCTGATACCTCAGAACCTGCTTGAGTGAAACGGAAGATATTATCAACGAAAAATAAGATGTCACGACCACCAGTTGGGTCGCTCAAGTCACCGTCACGGTAGTACTCAGCAATCGTCAAACCAGACAAAGCTACACGCGCACGTGCACCAGGAGGCTCATTCATTTGACCGAATACGAAAGTTGCTTTTGAGCTTTCCAATGCTTTCACATCTACTTTACTCAAATCCCAACCACCTTCTTCCATAGAGTGTTTGAAATCGTCACCGTAGTTAATGATACCTGCCTCAATCATCTCACGCATCAAATCATTACCCTCACGCGTACGCTCACCAACACCTGCAAATACAGAGATACCGTCGTAACCCTTTGCAATATTGTTAATTAACTCTTGAATCAATACAGTCTTACCAACACCTGCACCACCAAAAAGACCAATTTTACCACCTTTAGAGTATGGCTCAATCAAGTCAATAACTTTGATACCTGTGAAAAGAATTTCTTTCTCAGTAGAAAGGTCTTCGTAACGAGGTGGTTTTGCGTGAATAGGACGAGCCGAGTCAGTTTTTTCGATAACGTTGATACCGTCAATCGCTTCCCCTACTACGTTAAACAAACGTCCCTTGATTTTATCACCAACAGGCATAGCGATTGCTTTTCCTGTATCCGTAACTTTTGCACCACGAGTCAAACCGTCTGTACTATCCATAGAGATAGCACGAACAGAGTCTTCTCCTAAGTGACGTTGTACTTCAAGTACCAACTTTGTCCCATTTGGACGTTGAACTTCCAATGCGTTAAAGATTTCAGGTAAGACTGTGCCTTCTCCTGAAAAAGATACGTCAACTACAGGTCCAATTACCTGTTTTACGCGCCCGACATTACTCATAATCGATGCTGTATTTTTGAGTTAATTTGATTTATTTCTTGTTTTTTAGAGAAAGAAAAGATTAAGCTTTCCCTAAAAATCGGCGCAAAGGTAGGCTTTTTCAGTTGAATGGCAAGCAAGAATTTGGTTTATTTTTTAAGGAAAAAGCAAATTTTCTTCTTTTTTTGAGTTTTTTGAAGGAGTGGAGAGGAGGATATTTTGTTTTTGCTAAGAATAAGTAGATATTGTAAAGATGTTATTACATTTGCGAAAGGCTTAAAAAATTTTATTCACTAAAAAATCCAATTATGAAACCTTCCTTTCTTCTTTTCCTATTCTTTGCTTTATTGATTTTTCAAAGTTGTAATGACGACGATATAAATTTGAACGACTTAGGCGCGGCGGTCGAAGGTAATTTTAAAGGAGTTCTCAAAATGGACGGAGATGTTATCGACGAAAACTTTCAAATAGAAATAATAAAATTATCAGATACTTCAATTATACTAAATTCAAGTGAATGTAATGCAATTGAAGTTAGACTTGAAGGCAACGCTACTCTCGGCATATTAGGCGTACTCTCGCCCACCGATACATTAGATTCGTTTAGTTATGCGGTTGAGGATGAACGATTAAAGTTTTTAGTTAACAATTCAAGTGTTTTTAAAACATTTGAAGGCAATAAAGAATAGATAAGTAAGTGACACTATTTATTTGGATAATTTGAAGACATCTTTATTCCGCTATTTTCCTCTTAAAAATAGTTCCGTAGTGCAGACTATGCAACGATTTTTAAAAGAAAACTATCGAAAAAATCTTGCCTTCAAATTTTATCCAAATAAATAACGTCACTTACTTACTAAAAACTCAACAGATTTTCTTTTTACGAATTTCAAAAAACTAAATTTGGAAAAACGTAAAAAGTCTAATTTTACGCTTAAAAAAAGATTAAATAATCTATTTATCCAAATTTTTATTGGTATAGAAATAATCTGTTGAGTTTTCAGGAGAAAATCTAATTTTCCTCATCAAAAGTTAATAAAGTATCTAGGATGTACTGTCAACGGATAACTATCATCTATTTCTGTATTTTTACCAAAGTCATTGTATCCAAGCCTTCCGTTACTTCAATCGTCACCCCGTCAGATAATCCTGTGGAGACACTTCGTTTTTCATATTCTTGTTCTCCGATTTCAACTTCAACAAAAGTCTTTTCTTCTTCAAAAATAATGTCGCGCTCTTTGATAGTCATAACCTGTTCTTTTTTGTCTAAAATGATATCCGCATTTGCGCTATATCCTGCACGTAAGAAAACTTCCGCTTGCGGTTTAATGGCAGCACGTACTTCAAACTTTACGGTACCATCTTCTTCTAATCCTTTAGGAGAGATGTACTCTAAATTTGCATCAAACTTTTCATCTTCAATCGCACCAACAGTTAAGACTAAAGGCATTCCTTCTTTTAATTTTCCAACATCAGACTCA
This sequence comes from uncultured Saprospiraceae bacterium, assembly GCA_964595615.1. Classification (GTDB taxonomy): domain Bacteria; phylum Bacteroidota; class Bacteroidia; order Chitinophagales; family Saprospiraceae; genus JAHDCG01. Next base: position 18,297 of record CAZQTE010000042.1, on the reverse strand, counting down.
TCCACCTTTCCTTCAAAAATCAAAGAATTCATATCCGCTACCGTCGCGATAGTTGTTCCTTCATTGAAATTATTACGTTCGATGACACTCGTTCCTTCCTCTACAGGTACATCGAGTATCATCCCGTCTACTGTTGATGTCACGACATTGGCAACTTGCTTTGATTTTTTAGAAGCACCTTCTCGCAGTAATTGTAGATTATTTACGGCAGCATCATATTCCTGACGACGAATATCCACATCTGCTTCAAATTGACGCAGGTTATTCCCCGCCAAAATCTCTGCATTTTCAAACTGCGCTTTTCTCAAATCTAAATCCAATTTCTGACGGTCGTATACTTGCTGAGAAATAACACCATCCGCTAATAATTGACGTTGACGTTCTTCCTCTTTCTGTGCATTTTGATAGCTTACCGTTGCATCGCTTACATCCAACTTTTTAGAGTAAACGCTTCTTTGACGCTCCAATTCACGTTTTGCTTCATCATAGCGAATTTTGGCTAATTCTGCTCCACTTTGCGCATTGTTGATGTTGAGTTGAGAAGGAACAAGTTTGATTTTCGCTAACTTTTGTCCTTTCTTGACTATTTCTCCTGCTTCTACATAAAGTGCCTCTACCACACCGCTAACTTGTGGTTTGACCATAATCTCCTTACGTGGTTTGACCGCACCTGTTGCCACAGTTTTTTTGACAATATCACCAATGACGGGTTTTTCTGATTCAAAAACTACTGGCGCTTTGACGCTTTCTGTATAAAAATAATAGCCTAATCCGAGGGAAAGGATAAAGAGAATTACACCTGCTGCTATGCCACAACCTTTGT
>CAZQTE010000042.1:11579-17374 GCA_964595615.1 uncultured Saprospiraceae bacterium | reverse complement strand
TTTTTAGTTCGTTTTAAATTGGTTTGGAATTGTTTGTATTTATTAGACTTTATGAATGAGATAGAGTGAGATTTAAACGCCGCTGTTTTGTTCTTAGTTTACTTTTAAAAGAAGGATAATTGTTAATACTTTGACTGATTTTAAAAATAAAATAAGGAGAAAAGAGCAAGTTTAAAGCCGCTCAAATCTCATTCATAAAGTCTATTCGTCTCTAAGTGCTACGACAGGCGGAATATTCGCCGCATTGAGCGCAGGTATAAGACCTGCTACAGCTCCAGCAATCGTCAATAAAATCAAAGCACCAATTCCGACGCTCATATTTATTTGAGGATTTGAAAACATGGGAACGCCTTCGCCAACGGCAATTTTGAGTAGCCAGACGACTCCTACACTTGTGACTAATCCAATATATCCTGCGAAAGTCGTAATGAAAACGCTTTCTAATAAAATCATGCTAATGATGTCTTTGGGCGTTGCTCCGAGTGCTTTTCTTACGCCAATTTCTTTTGTTCTTTCTTTGACAATAATCAACATGATATTACTCACTCCGATTATTCCCGCTAAAAGAGAACCAATCCCAACTACCCAAATGATAACTTTGATACCTGTAAAAAGTCCGCTGATGCTATCAAATTCTTCCGCTACATTCTCCGAACCAATAGCGCGTTCATCATCTGGATGAATATTGTGACGCTCGCGGATTAGGGCTGCAATTTTTTCTTCATATTCGTAAACACTATAACCTTCATGGATAGAAGCTCCAAACCAATTCACGGCATTTGGACGATTTCTGACGCGTTGCGCCGTGGTGATTGGAATATGTATCGTTTGATTATCTTCTTGTGCTTGATTTTCATCAGAGCGGTCAGACTCCACTTCACCAACGACCATATATTCAGAACCTGCCATAGTTAAATATTGTCCAATGGCTTCTTCGTCTTCAAATAAAACCTCCTTGACGCGTTTACCAATGACGCATACTTTTCTTGTGTCTTTTACATCATTTGGATTGATGAAACGACCATTTGTCAAGTTCATCGCTTGAATGTTAATGAAGTCTGGTCCGTCTCCTCGCACATCAAAAGAACCACTCTTTTTACCGCGTTTTATTTCGCCCGAAGGCACCCACATTCGTGGAGCAATATCTTTAACCGCTTCTCCAAAATTGCTACGAATAGCATCCATATCATCTATCGTCAAACTGGGGTCGCGTCCTGGCTGGAAGCCTTTGTATGCCATAGTCGTTGGCTGTGTCCACATATACATGGAGTTACGCGCATGACTACCAAACATCGAAAAGACACCGTTTTGCAAGCCTGTACCTGCGCCCATGAGGACGATAAGCATGAATATACCCCACCAGACACCGAGGGCGGTTAGCAAAGTCCGTAACTTATGCTTTCGTATTGTGTCGAATATTTCTTGCCATTTATCCTTGTCAAACATCTTTTTAAATGTATAATGTCAAATGTTGAATGTATAATTTTTCCTTTTTGGGTTCTTCTGAGGTTTATGGGATGTTTTGATTTTATGATTTTTTATTAAGACCCCGTATCGTTTTTTCTTCTGTTATCTTCGTTTTTCTTTAGGTTTTTTTGAGAGGTTTTTCTTGATGCGATAAGAATTGCTGTAATCTCTCCTGCTTCTGTTAACAATGGGGTGCATTGTTCTTTTGAGAGTAATTTTTCATCAATTACAAATTCTATCCAGAAATAACTTTCATCAACTTCTTCAATCGGTATACTAATCTTAGCAATAAATGCCTTCGGCGTTTGTGCTAAACAAGCTGCTCTATAATTTGCAGCGACAGATGTAGCAGAGCGAATAAGCTGACCTTTTATATGTGTACCCAGTTTTGTTTTAGGTAAAGAAATGGCTAATTTGACACAGCGATGTGCAAATGTTTTTGTTCTCTTTTTTAAGTCTCTTTCTGCCATTTCTAATGTATAATGATAAATGAATATTGTATAATCTTAACAGCGTGTAATCTGAAATATATTGAGGTATTGGACTTAGGAAGCTGTTAACTAAAGTCTAACTAAACTTAATCAAAAGCCGCACTCAAAAATTAGACATTAGACAATTGACATTATACATTCCTAAGACTTCATCGCCACCACAGGATTAATCTTAACCGCCTGAATCGCAGGAATAAGTCCAGACAATGCGCCACTAATCACAAGTACAATCAAAGCAGTCATTACCGCCCCAAAATCCACTTCAGGATTATAAAAATAATCTAAATCTAATTCTTGTGTTTCTTGAATGTATGACAATGCTGTAATCAATCCAAATCCCATGAGTAAGCCCAGATACCCAGCAATACTCGTCAAGAAAATAGCTTCTGTTACAATCATACTGATGATATCGCGTGGAGTAGCGCCGAGGGCTTTGCGAACACCAATTTCGCGTGTACGGTCTTTGACTACAATCAACATAATATTACTGACTCCAATCATACCTGCGATAATACTTCCAATCCCAACAAACCAAGTAAAACCTTGCATACCTGTGAATATCATTTGAAATTCTTGGTATCGTTCTAATTTATTCCACATGCCAATTGCCTGAATATCTTTAGGGTCAAATTGGTGATTGGTTGCCATTTTTGAACGAATAGTTGCTTCAATCGCTTCAACTTCTTCAATCGTGGTCGCGTCAACTGTCAGAGCAAAGGAATGTACACGGTCGCGACCTGCGTGTATGCGTTGAGCAGTAGTAATTGGTAGGAAAATATTTCGATTTTCCCAGTCGCGTTCTCCTTTTTCAGAGATGCCGACAATCATGTATTCAGTGCCTTTTATTTTGATAAATTCACCGATAGGCTCTTCGTCTTCTTCAAACAAATCAGAAATAATTTGGTGTCCAACAACTATTGCTTTTCGTGTGTTGTCAATGTCATTGTTGTTGATGAAGCGACCTTTATCTAATTTTGTAAATTGAATATTTTTGATAGAAGGGTGGACAGCTTGGACATTATAATTAAAGGACTTATTATTTCGGGTAACAGAATAATCTCCCCAAAAATTGAAACGACCACTGACTATATCTACACCCTCAGTATCATTGATGAGTGTTTCGTAATCGCGCATGTCAAAGGCTACTTGGCGACCTGGTTTGAGTCCGTTGTAAGGCATAGAGGTACGGTCGCCCCACATAAATAGAGCATTTTTTGCTCCTCTGCTAAAATCTCTTTCAAAACTATTCCGCAATCCATTACTTAGACCAACCAATAACACGAGCATGAAAATACCCCACCAGACAGCAAGCGCAGTCAAAAAGGTACGTAACTTATGCCGTCCTAATGACTCAAATATTTCTTCCCATTTATCGTAATCAAATTTCATCTTTGGAATGTTTAGTAGAGATTTTAGACTTTAGACCTTAGATTTTAGACTGCTATTTTGTTGCAGTGTACTAACTTGTTCAAGATTAAGATTATCTGTTTTATGTAAATTCAACTCTGAAAAGGTCTAATGTCTCGCTCTTATTCGCAATTTTCGCTAATCAGATTGATTATCAACCAATAACTACCCCCGCAAAATATTCCCGTCCTGTAAACGAATGACACGTTGAGTTTTGGCAGAAATATCTTCTTCGTGTGTGACTATCACCACTGTCATACCTTGTTCGTGAACCTCTTTAAAGATATTCATGACATCATAACTTGTTTGTGTGTCAAGTGCGCCCGTAGGTTCATCGGCAAGGATAACGCGTGGCTCTGTGATGAGTGCGCGGGCAATAGCAACGCGTTGTTGTTGACCACCAGACATTTGGTTAGGATAGTGGTGTGCCCAATCTTTTAGACCTACTTTGTCGAGATATTCAATGGCGCGCTCCTTACGAACGGCTCTATCTACCTTTTGATAGTAGAGAGGGAGAGCGACATTTTCCCAAGCCATTTTAAAACTTAATAAATTGAAAGATTGAAAGACGAAGCCTAAGAACTTGTTGCGGTATTGCGCCGCCTGTGTTTGGCTAAGATTTTTGATGAGTCTGCCATCCAATAAATATTCTCCTTCATCGTATTCATCCAAGATACCGAGAATATTAAGCAGCGTGGATTTTCCAGAGCCAGAGCTACCCATTATGGAGACAAATTCACCCTCATTGATAGTTAAGTCAATGCCTTTGAGAACTTCAAGAGAAGTGAATTCAGTATTGTAAGACTTGCGAATTTCGTTAAGTTGTATCATTTGGCGTTGGTGATATTTTTCATAGTAGATGTAAATAGCACAAAAATAGGTGTGAATTATTCTTATCTATTTATAACAGACAGTCGTTTTGTTTGATTGGTTGCTGCAAATACGGAAATATCGGGCAAACAAAAGATAAACATGGACGAATTCCGTATTTATTAAGACAAAATGAGCTCTTCGGTAGGTATTTCTGTTTTTGAGCAGTATTATTTTTTTATATTTGTTTTAATATTTTCTTGATTTGTTGGCAGCACTTTTTGTCTATTTACGTTCAAGTGATGTCTACAATTTATACCTACTATTACCTCCAACTTTTTTTACCATTTATAGTTATATTTAAATAAGATAGTTTATTCAAATATGCACCATGCTTTGCATAAAGCCTCTTGAACTCTTAGGAATGCGAAAATAATAGATTCAGAATCTGAACTACTTCTTTTCCGCTTATTTTTCACTTGAAAAATGGTTATTTGCCCCGACAAACGCCCATTTTCAAGCCAAAACTAAACGAAAAAATAAGCGGCTCAGATTCTGAATCTATTAATCTCACATTCCTTATCATAGAAACTCCTTTAAATCTTGGAACTTACTTTTCTTGAAATTAAAGTTTAATATTATAATCATGAAACAAAGTTTACTTATAATTCTTTCTATTTTTTTACTTATTGGCACGAGCTGCGATAAGGAAAAACCTGATACTCAATTTAATGTTAAGACAGACTTTGTAATAGATATGAAAGAGGAATTGTCTCCAACTGGAGGCACGTTATTATTTGATGTAAGTACAATAAATGATCAGGAGTGCTTAGATACCGGAATTGATATTAGCTTTAATAGAAGTGCAACAAAAATTACTCTTTCTTTTTTGGACTTGTTAGCTCCTGAAGATTGTATTATTGGTAACTCTCCAGCAACTGCGAGTGTTAATACTGGTGATTTGGCTACGATTAATTATCAATTTAAAATCGATTTAAGAGGGGAGGTAGAAAGTGAGGGTATTTTGAATGTTTTGAGCGATAGATATATAGTAAGTTTTATAGAAACTTCTGGTTTTGAATTTCCCGAAAAAATACTCATGCGTATTCCACGCCATACGATTTGGGGATATGTCAATCACAGCGAAAATGATGAAGAAATAGCTGCTGATTTTATTTCTAATTTGGGCGCAAATGCATCATCTGCTACATTGGAAGAGGGGTACTATGGGGCATTTAAAGGGGCTGATGATAGGATAACTGAAATGGATAATTTACCTACAGAAAGATTTAACTCTTTATTTATTTTTGAATACGACGGAACAGATGATGTTTTGGAAAGCTTACTTGCAGATTTTCGTTCAGAAAATGAAAATATGGAAGTTGCTCTATTCGATTGGGAAGGAAAGTCTTTTTAGAGTAAAAAATGATATAGCTTTCAAATAAAAAATAAAAAGAACGCATCTTTGAGCCGTAATTTCGTCAACGAAATTACGGCTTTTCTGTTTTAATACCACTTTAAATATTTTACCCTTAAAGGGTTCATTCAAAAATCTAATAATAGATGTCAGATTATAAAGAGTATTTACAAAAAGAACCTAATTTAGCTTTGGCTAAGAAA
>CAZQTE010000042.1:5213-11479 GCA_964595615.1 uncultured Saprospiraceae bacterium | reverse complement strand
TAAACACCGCAAAATGGCACGTTGGGTTTTCCCAATATGGCTATATGTGGCTATCACTGGTCCGATTTGTTATTTGATGTTAGCTCCATATTATTCTTAATCTTTTTTGATTACTTAGCTTCTAAGTAAGATTGTGTTGACTTTGCATGAGTATTGTTTTTATAGAGCAAATACCTATGCAAGGTCAATTTAGTATTTTTATTTCCCCCTCTATATACTGTTTATATCCGCTTTTATGTAGAATAAATCAAAATCGCAGCATTTCTTATTAAGCTATTTATCTTTTTAATATATTTGTTCTCCTCGTAATTACACATTTAATTATTCCTTAATCCATAAATCTTAATTTTATAATCCAATAATTAGGTTATTCTCGCTAAAGGGAGATTTAGATAAAATCGGCAACACTATTAATTATCTATCTATTGTATAGATTGGAAAACATCGGCTCCTCATAAACTTGGAACACTGCTGCATTATTTCTATGTCTCCCTTTTTCCTTTCTTTTAGGTGTATGAGCAGTGTACTACAGTTCTCAAATTTTTCCTCAAATATTCTTTCTTCCTTATCAAATTTTAATTTTTTATAATTTTTTCTTTAAAAAACGAATCGTTATAACTACCTGTTAATCAGGGTGTTATTTGATTTTGTGTTGTTTTGTCAGATTCTTTTTATTGAAAATATTTGGATGGTATGCTAAAAGTATACTACATTTGTGGTGTATTAGGTAAGTAGTACACTAAACTTGTAAAGTATTTCTTGATACAGTTTCAAAAGATACTTTCGCTAAATGAAAACGATTATGCTACAAATCAACAATCTCAAGTATCACTACCGTAAGTCAAAACCTTTGTTTGAAGGCTTGAATTTGGATATCCAAGCAGGTAATATTTATGGCTTATTAGGTCGCAATGGTGCGGGTAAATCTACTCTGCTTAAATTGATGACAGGTTTACTCTTTCCAAAAGCAGGTGATATCAGCTTATTTGGCTACAACCCAGTCAATCGTTCGGCTGACCTTTTGGCAGATATTTTCTTTTTACCCGAAGAACTGTATGTGCCTTCTGTAACTATCACTTCTTTTGTAGATGGATACAGTGATTTTTATCCAGACTTTGACCGTACGGCATTTGACCGTTACTTGGCAGACTTTGCTATCCCAACAGACCACCGTATGGATAAAATGTCTTACGGACAAAAGAAGAAAACTCTTATTTCTTTTGCTTTAGCGACCAATGCTAAATTGCTCATTTTTGATGAACCTACTAATGGTTTAGATATTCCGAGTAAAACTAAGTTTCGTAAAATTTTGACAGGCGCAGTTTCTGAAGACCAAACGATTTTTATCTCGACGCATCAAGTACGAGATATGGCTAACTTGTTAGACCCAATTATCATCTTAGATAGTGGGAAAATTATCTTCAATCAGCCTTTAGAAAATGTCACTAAACGCCTCCAATTTGAATTAATTTCAACTATGACGGAGCCTCAAGGAGCACTATACTCTGAGCGTGTTCCAGGTGGATTTTATGTTGTGAATGAAAATACAACAGGCTCTGAAACGGAACCAGATTTGGAGATTTTGTTCAATGCCATTGTTGCTAATCCAGAGAGAATGAAGGATTTATTTCCTGATTTTCAGCCGACAACAGCACCTGCATAAGTCCATTAACCATTTTTGAAAACAATGATAACTGTTTGATTGTCAAATGGCAAGGAACAAGTATCAACTAAATAATAAGATAATGAAAGATAGTTTAAACTTTCGTTTCGACCGCTTTGTAAAGCTATTGCGAAATGAAATAAAATTCAATCATAGAGGCGTTTTGATAATTGCCGCAGGTTTATTTTTCCTTTTAACTCTCTTGAGTCTTGCTGTTAGCGAGCGAGTAGGTCATGATGGTGAATTCATGAATATTTGGTATGGTATCACACTACTTGTAGGTGGATTTTACTACACTAGTATAGCGTTTAGAGAATTAAATCGCCAAAATACAGCGCACCTTTATTTGATGACACCAGCTTCGACACTAGAGAAATTTTTGGCGAAATGGACTCTGACTACTGTAGGTTTTACAGTTGCACATTTAATCCTTTATACCGTTTTCTCTAAGTTGGCACTTGGTCTGGATAGCTATTTTGGTAATACATATTTTCATGCTTTTGAGCCTTTTGGCGAGAAACCTGTCCTTTTGATGAAGCTTTACTTGCCTCTTTCTTCTATATTTTTGTTGGGAAGTGTTGCTTTTAAGAAATACGAATTTTTCAAAACTCAGATTTTCTTAAATGTATTATCGATTGTTTTTGCATTAATTGCAGGACTCCTATTCCGTATTGTATTTAATGAATATTTTGAAGGAATGAGATTCTCTCCTCAAATGCATGATGTAGTTATGGTACCTGACCATAGAATTAAAGCTTTTGTCGAAGGACCATTATTAGCTGCATCAAAATACCTCTTCTGGTTGGGCTTGCCCTTGCTTTTGTGGACGGTAGGATTTTTTAAACTAAAAGAACAGGAGGTATAATCATGAACTTTAAAAATCAAAAGGCGATTTATATGCAAATCGCTGACCACGTCATAGAAAACATCCTCGCGCAAAATATCAATGGAGGCGACCGCATGCAATCTGTCCGAGAAATGGCAGAAAGTGTACAGGTAAACCCCAATACAGTTATGCGCTCGTATTCCTACTTGCAGGACGAAGGATTAATTTTTAACAAACGCGGCATTGGCTATTTTATCGCTGATGATGCTTTAAATCGCACACAAGAAATGAAAAAGTCCAATTTTATACAAAACGCTTTACCTGAATTTTTTCGTCAAATGGATTTATTAGGAATTAACTTTGAGGAATTACAAGAACTATACAAAGCGTCGAAAAATGGAAAGGCTAAGTAAAAGTAATTCTGAATACTACAAGTTAGCTGTCCGCATTCATGTTTTTATTTTCGCTTTCCTAAGTCTTTATGGCATTGGAAAAATAGCGGGTGGACAATAATTTTTTCGGTCGATAAATCTGCTCTGATAAAATTCAGAGATTAAAATCAAAAAAAATGAAAACGAGTAATAAAATTTTATTGGGTGTATTGGGTTTAATAGTCCTTTTTACACTCTCTATGTTTGTCTTTGTGCGTTCTAATTTGACATCTCAAGATATTCAGCAAGATAACTCTGAATGGCAAACACAAATTCGTAATGTGGATGCTTTTCATAAAATCTCCGTTCATACTGCTGCAAATATTTTTATCTCTCAAGGGGAGACTAAATTTGAAATGAAAGGAACAGAAAATATGATGGCACAAGTGGAGGTGTTAGTAGAAGATGGTAGATTAGTTATTAAAAATAAAGATGACTATTCATCAAATAGCTTTTCCAATAAATTGAACCTGTACATTAGAACCGATTCTCTTGTTCATATACAGCATTCTGGTACAGGTAGTATTGAGTCTTCTGCTGCTTTGAATTTTTCCGATTTGAAGATTAATACTTCTGGGGCAAATGATGCTAGTTTGGAACTTAATTGTAGTACTCTTAAGTATCAGCAGTCTGGAGTTGGGAGTGTGAATATTACGGGAACAGGAGATCGTGCTGCTTTTTCTAACTCAGGAGCTGGACAAATGGATGCTTCAAATTTTGAAGTTAAAGCCGTCAATGTACAAGGTAGTGGCGTTGGTAGCTTTTACGTCAATGCTACAGAGCAACTTAATATTAATTTATCAGGTGCTGGTAGTGTAAACTACAAAGGAAATCCGCGCATTCAACAAAATGTCAGTGGCATTGGTAGCGTGAGTGCGATGTAAGAAAACCTATTCGATTGTTTTGTTTTGATGAGGACAGCTTTCTATTGAGAGGGCTGTCCTTTTTACTTTCTGTTATATGCAAAAGAACGTTTGCAAGTCTGAAAAGTGAGATGATTTAAAGCTAAAGCGATATTTTTTTCTGTTATAGATATTTCTGTTTTCCAATTTAGATACTTAGTCGTTTTTTGTTTGTTAGAAAAATTATTACCACCAAAATCTGTATTCGAATTGTCTTCTGAGGTGACAAATGAAATGACTTCTTCTGCGTTTTGATTGTTAGTAACGAACATCATTTCTTTTGCTGTATCATCGACTTCTAATACGATGGAAAAAGGCGTAGCTTCTGATTTTTTAGTTATGCCTAGTTTAGCTGGATATTTAAGCCCTTTTACGACAAAATTTCCTACCTCATTGAGTTGCATTTCCTTTGGAATATATGTCGTATTTGGTGAGGGTAAATGCATTGCAATGGGTAGTGTGACATCTTCTTCAAATCCGTCAGTAATATCCATTATACAGAAATCACTATCAGATTTGATAAAACCATTGTCAAGAATAACTTCCGTTTTATTTAACCAGTAGATGCGATTGTTGAATTTTTTTACTTGAAAAGAAGTACCATTTGAAAGGAGAGACGGAGACGAATAATTAGCAATTGAAGTACCGTTACCGTCTAAAATGCGAACTTGTGCATAAGTATAAAAATCCTCCCCTCCTGTATAGGCGATATAAGTTTTCCCGTCTTCAAATCCATTCACATCTCCAACAAAATACTTTGAGTTTCCAGCAGAAGATGGTGTCGAACCGACAATATTTCCTTGAGTTGGAATAGTTTGCTTACTTGACCATAAGAAATTACCGTCAAGGTCTAATTTAATAAATGTAGCAAAAATGTTATTTGTGCCTGGCGGAAAGTAGACACGATGATTGTTGACCAAAATATAACCGTCTGCTACTTTTTTTATTTTACTAACAAAAGGTTTAGGATTGGTTTCTGTTAAATAATTTCCATGTACATCTTCGCCTATAAAAGAATTATCATAGCCTGTCTGATTTGTTGGGATTTTAGTTTCCCATTCTGTCGTTCCACTTTTATCAGCTTTGCTAAGTACGATTTGATAAAGTTTTTTATTAGCTGGTTGGTGGAAGTTTACACTTAATGTACCGTCTGGGGTATCAATAGTTAATTCTGGTGAACTGGTTTGTGGAGTCTGTGCGTAAATCAAAAAAGGGAACAGTATCCCCGTGAAAAGTAGTGTAAGTTTTCTCATTGTGTTTGTTTTAAGAACTTTGGAAAGTAGGACTAGTTTCTATCGCTGTGTAGGGACAATAGATTTAAAAAGTGTCTCTTTTTTTGTGTAGTAAGTGAGTCCGAAAAACGCTACTAAAAATGTGAATTTTAAAAGAGTAAATCATGGACGTGTGTGGAGGGAATGTAAAGATAATGAGTTTTTTTTTATTTTTATAAGTTTACCAAGTTTACATGAGAGTACTTTGTTATTTTTTTGTATTATGTAATATAGCAGTCTATTTCTGAAGAATATCTTTACCTAAAAATGTGATAGTTTCTATTTCCTCTAATGGTGTAATATAATTTTCGAACTCGTTTAAACTGTTATGTTCTGTCAATTGGCTAGAAGAAAACTACTATCCATTTTTTTCTTGTCATAAGTAATGAGAGAGAATATTTTGTCTGTCTTGGATTTGAAAACCAAATCTATGTATGCTATTTCAACCTTCTGTAAAAATAACAAATCTAATGAAAAAAGCCGCTCATACCCAAAGATACAAGCGGCTTTCTCAAAGTAAGAATTTCAATAGACCTACTGCTTCAAAAAGCGATAAGTTTTCATCTCTTCACCATTAAATAACTGTAAAAAGTAAACACCATTTGCCCAATTATCTGTTAGAATTTGAACAGATTGCATTCCTTTTTGTGCAGCTAAATTTCTTGTTGTCAAGACCTTACCATGTGTATCACGAATGAATAATTGTGTTTCTACTGCATTCTGTGTAAACACATCAACAGTCAAATTATCACTTGTCGGAACAGGATATAAGTGTGCCGAAAGCTCATTTATCTGTATAACTGAATTTGTAGACCCATTATTCTGTTGTAGATTATTCGTAATATTCACTGTAAATGCAACTTCATCATCCTCATTTGCTTGTGGATAAGTCGCATTCGCAGGAGTACTATCGCTGTCTGTTTCATTTTGTGCAGCAACTTCCGCCCACAAAATATTAGAACTTGCTCCTAAACTGAAAAGATTGGCTGTTAAGGTTGCAGACCCTCCTGGAGGAATATTACCAACTTGCCAGATATTACTGCTGAAAACTTCGGCTACACTTCCTTCAAATCCTCCTTGAGATACCGTTCCTTCATTACCTCCTTGGAAAACAATATTATTGTTAAGCTCCGCAAAGAAATCAATAACGACATTGGTGGCTGTAGTTGTCCC
>CAZQTE010000042.1:0-5113 GCA_964595615.1 uncultured Saprospiraceae bacterium | reverse complement strand
TCATTACTCTCTGTGATATTTCCATTGATATCTGTTTCCAAGATGAGGAAATAATTGCCTGGTGTCTGATTAGCAGGAACTGTTATTGTACCCGTAGTTAATGGTTCTGTACCAACAGGAGTATTTCCTGTGTTGATAACTCCTACTAGAACATCATTGTTGCTCAACTGATTATCTGTTGACAGATAAGCTCCGATAACATAGTTGCCAGAAGCTGTTGCTGTTCCTATATTACTAACTAAAACAGTATAATCAGCTACATCACCTGGTGCGGCTGGTCCTTGAGTACTCAAACTACTTAAAGTTAAGTCTGCTTGATTACCTCCACCTGTATTACCATCGCCTGGGAAACTTGCTTCATCATCCTCATTTGGACTTGTGCCATTACCATTGTTTGGTGTAGAGTCAGCATCGTTTTCATTTTGTGCGACTACTTGCCCGTAAAAATTAATATTTTCAGAAAGGCTAAAGATGCTATAAGTAATTGTTTCACTTTGTCCAGGAGCTAAAGTCCCTACATTCCACGCAGGAGTATCTGTCCAGTGAACTTGTGAGGTTCCTTGTGTCGTGCTAGGTGTGCCAGTTATATTGACAGTATTGTTTTTCTTAAATTCAAGTTTAACACCTGTAGCTGTTTCATTTCCGTTATTTGTAATTGTAAAAATAGCCGTACCTAAATCCCAGATAGCTGGCGCATTAGAAGAAGCTGTTAATTCTAAATCTACACCGTCACCACCTCCGCCGTCTTCAGGCAGAACTGTGATGTTCATAAAGCAATTTTCTAAATTTTGACAGAAAGAAGGACTTCCAGAGAAGAATTCGGCGAAGCGAACTTCAGTTGTACCGATTGGAAATAAATCTCCACTCATCGGTTCTCCATCTGCTGGTCCTGTTGGGTCTGCATTACATCCAGTAAAAGGAATAGCATCGCCAAAAGTAACGATTGCACCCGCAGGTGAGGTAGCTGTTACTGTAATGTCATCTGGACAAACTAATTCCCCCGCAAAACCATTCACATTGAAAGGAATAATACATATTTCGCTATTCCCACACTCATCTGTAATTTCGTAAACTACTGTATATCCATTTCCTACAGGAGTGAAAAATCCTCCTGAATTTGTTGGACCATTAATTTGTTCAATATTAACAATCCCTCCTGGACAGTCTGTTGTAGCTGTCGGAATATCCCAAAATACTTGCGCTGCATTGATGTTTATATCTGGATTAACAGAGATTGGAGAAGGTGGAGATGTGGTGCTATTACAATTGACTTGTAAACCTTCGCCGCCTGTACTTCCTCCGCCTGGATAAACAGCCTCATCATCTTCGTTGGCAGTCGAGCCATTACCATTATCGGGAGTACTATCTACATCAGCTTCACTTTGGAAGACGACTTGTCCATAAAGTGTAGGTGTCTCTGATAATGAAAAGATATTAAATGTAATTGTCGCGCTTTGTCCTGCCGCTAATGTGCCAACTGACCACTCTGGTGCATCTGTCCAATGTAGAGCAGGCAATGTCCCTGCTGAGCTTGTTGGTGTACCTGTGATATTGAGACTTGAATTTTTGGCAAATAAGACTTCAATATTAGTTGCAGTTTGTGAACCTGTATTGGTTAAAGTGAAAACTGCTTCACCATTTTGATAAATGTTTGGTACGTCTGCTGAGGCAGTCAATTCTAAATCAACATTTCCTGTTCCAATGGGACCAATCGTGACTGGACGCGCAAGGACATTATTATTTTCATTTGACTCTGTAATGTTATTATTGACATCTGCCACATAGAGAATGTAGTAATCTCCTAAAGCCGTATTTGAAGGAATTATAAGATTGACAAATTCACTAGACTCTCCAGGCTCAAGATTGATTAAGCCTAAGCTAAAAATTAGTACATCAGAAGGATCGTAATTAGGGTCAGTTGACAAGAATATGAAATTACTAAACTGACCATTAGCAGCAGCAGAACCTGAATTAGTGACATTTGCCTCTGGGAAGTAATTTTGACCAGGCTGCATGGAGGCTGGAATATTACCTAGAGGTGTAATTGTCAAATCAGGTAGATTGCCGTTTGTATTACCACAATTTACGCTATTTATAGTCTCTGAAAGAGAACAACTGACGTTTGGAAGATTTCCTAGATTATTTAAAGTCAAAGTGACAGGAAGTTCACTTATATCAAAAGGTCCAATGTTTTCAAAACCTTCTGAGTAAGTAATCGAATTATTCCATAATGGCCCGTTACTGCTATTCAATGAAAAAGCAGCTCGACCATTTCCATCTGCTCTAAAGTTTACATTGAATGTATCATCATTTGGATTGTTAGGTGTACCATTGTCATTGCAAATTGTCTCTACAAAAAGTTCTTCCAAGGTGCAATCTGTACCGTCTACTAGACCTAAATTTAATACTCTTTCAGGATTTGTGCTACTTGTAGTTACTCCGATATAAGGTGTTTCTCCATTGATGTCTAAGAAATTATTTCTTAACTCAAAGCCAAAAGGTCCATTGACGAAAGGAGTTGGGACGTAATTATTTTGATATTCGTATTCTAAAGTATAAGTACCCGTTGGAATATTGGGGAAAATATATTCCCCATTTGCTTGACTTGTAGCTGTGGCAATGAGTGTGTTAGTTCCTTGTTCATACAGCTTGATTTCTATGCCTGAAATGAAGGTACAGCCGCCAGTTGTACAATTTTCGCCACCGTCACGGTTTTCATCTAAGAAAACTGTTCCTCTAATAACTGTTGATATAGGACCTAGGTCAATAGCTGCTTCATCGTCTTCTTGAGCATTGCCAAAGGTTCCGTTATTAGGCGTACTGTCGCTGTCTGTCTCGTTCATTTCTGATATTTCTCCATAAAACGATGCATTAACT
The DNA here is from genome assembly GCA_964595615.1 of uncultured Saprospiraceae bacterium. GTDB lineage: Bacteria > Bacteroidota > Bacteroidia > Chitinophagales > Saprospiraceae > JAHDCG01. The sequence goes on along the minus strand of CAZQTE010000042.1, from coordinate 2,236 downwards.
GCTAGTGTAAAATAAGTTAGTTGTAGCGTCTCCGTTTGTCCAGGAGCTAAATCCCCAATTTGCCAGATGGCTTCTTCTGCATATCCAAAATCTAAGTTTCCTTGACTTGCTACTGAAGGTAACGAACCTGCTAAAACAGAAGCACTTGTTCGTGAGATTTTAGCAGTAACATCTGTGGCTGTTGTGTTTCCTTCGTTTGTCACAGTGTATGTGATTACTACATTTTGGTAAATACCAGGGTCTTCATTGTTGGTACTAACGCTTAAGTTTATGTCTGGACTACTATTCGACGCTTGATTTTGTAAGCGAACTATAAATGGTTGAGAGGGTGCATTGGTTAAGCCAAAGTCAGGAAAAGGTATGCTTTCGTAATAGTCTCCAATCACTAAAAAATCTCCATTAGGAAGCTTTTCTAAATCTTTTGGAATGAAGGTTTCACCAGGTGTAGAAGGAAGAAAAGCTATAGGATTATTAGCTGCTTCAACATTACTAATACCGTTAGTGATATTAAAAATAGCAAAATCATAAGTGTTGATTGGAGGACCGTCATCTATGAAAATTTCACTTAATTTCAACCAATATACTTCTCCATCTATTTCTTTGATTAACCACGAAAAATTATCGTTAAGAATCCAAGAAGTACTAAAACTTTCAATAACTGCTCCTGTATTATCCAATTTACGATACTGCGCATTGGGATTAATATCACCACTACTTGAAAAAGTAAAATATGTATTACCATCTGTTGTACCTTCTACACTTGATACCCGTCCACGAAGCCCTAAGTTTAAAGAAGAGTTACTACCAATTTCTATTTCTCGCCATGGAATTTTAAAATTATTATTCCATAAAACATTTCCTGCAAAATCTAATTTAATAATATTTGCAAACTGTTCATTCTGAGTTGGAGGGGAATAGAATTTATTTGGATTGACGATAAGATACCCGTCAGGCACTTCTTTGACTATAGTAATTGGTGGTGTTGGTTGTGTCTCGTAAACAAATTCTCCATTAACCTGTCCTTGGAAAATGATGTCGTATCCTGTATCTGCAATAGGAATATAGGTTTCCCATGTTGCTGCGCCTGCTACGGGCTCATGTTTAAGAATACGTAATTGCTGAAGACCTGATGTCGCGTCTTCGACTACGGCTACAGTTAGAGCGCCATTGTCAGACGTTCCTATTGTTTTTAGCCCTATATCATAGCCAGGAAGCGGTAGTTGAGTGGACCAAATTAGTGTATTGTCTGTGTTTCGTGCACTGACAAAGATATCCGTATTTTGAGGACTGTCTCCAATTCCTCCAGTAGTATAAAGTCTACTAGTAGAGGCATCTGTAAATAAATTGTATGCGCTACTACCGTTAAAGTAAGTTTCACTGCTTGTGATATTAAAGTCACAGCAAGTCGCGGAAATGGATAAAAATTCTTGTCCTACTGTGTTTTCACTTCGCAGGTTCAAAATATAAGTATCATTATCAACTGTAAGAAGACTTTCTCCAAATTCTCCTGAGTCGAAGATATAAGGTTCGTCGTAGTTAAGTTGAGCGACCAACAGAATTGGACAAATTAAAAGTAGAAGCGGGAAGATGATTTTTTTCATGTGTATGTTTTATGTTTATTGGACTTTGGACAGAATTTATATTCGTTTTAAAAGCCCCCAACCCCTGAAGGGGAGAATATTTGAATAAAATTTAAATACGAATTAAATAAAAATACGATTTTAAATTTTATTATTTTTTAAATTTCAAAACGAAATATGTTCCCCTTCAGGGGTTAGGGGTTTGTCAAATGATTTTTTATTCCGTCCAAAGTCCAATATGTTTATCAGAGTCTATAAAAATTTGCTATTTAGCAAACGAGATAAGCCTAACAAAAGCGACAACGCCTTTGATAGAGGGGGGAGAAAATTATTGTGTAAGCCGAAAATATGATGTTTGAAGTGAGTAGCTTTATATTTGAATAGTTATTTAGAATGGAGAATAAACTACAAAATATTTAGTAGTCAGTCATGTTAAGTGAGTGACACTATTTATATGATTATTATATGATTATTATATGATTAACTTGACTTACTATTCAAACAAAGGTAAAGGAACAAAGTGTTGTGAACAAATATTGTTTTTTGTGAAATGAATAGTAACAGAAAAACACTTACCTAGGAATCTATTTTTTCACCATTCCTTAATTGCTTGCTTTTACTATAATACACGAAGATTTGAAAGAATGTGACACTTG
>CAZQTE010000041.1:0-21589 GCA_964595615.1 uncultured Saprospiraceae bacterium | reverse complement strand
TGTCCAGATGACGGACTTATTGTTTTGTCGTTACTTAGAGAGTCTAACATCTAAAGTCTAACATCTTTTGTCCAAAGTCCAATATTAGAATACCCAATTATCAATTAGTCGGACATCTCCGACCCAGCAAGCTAAGCAAGCGACAACACTATCATGTTCTGCGAAATTACTTACTTGTTGTAGAGTCCTACCATCAGAAATGGTAAAATATTCAGGTTTGAAATCCTTTTGAGCAGCCATTTTATCCATAGCCCACTTTTCGATGTCTTGAGGGCTGTGACTTTTTCGTTTACTTGCAGCTTCTTTCAATATCTGGGATAATATAGTAGCCCTTTTTCTATGGTCAGCTAACAGACGAACATTACGCGAACTCATGGCTAAACCGTCAGCTTCTCGTACAATCGGACAAGGGACAATTTGTATATCAGACCCCCATAATCGTAGCATTTCTTGTATTATCGCAAATTGCTGATAATCTTTTTGCCCCATATATAGTCGATTGGGTTGTACTATTTCCAATAGTCTTTTAACTACTTGTACTACTCCTTCAAAGTGTCCAGGACGCTCGGCGCCTTCCATAACTTTTACTAAACCTCCGAAATCAAAGTTTTCTGTATTGTCAGTGTTTTTAGGGTATACTTCCTCTATGTTAGGCATGAATAATACATCGCAATTTGCTGCTGTTAATTTTTCAATATCCGCCCCTTCTGTCCTTGGATACTTATCCAAATCACTTGCTTCATTAAACTGTGTTGGATTGACAAAAATACTTACTACTGAAATATCATTTTCCGCGTTGTTGAGATCTACTAAAGAAATATGTCCAGCGTGTAACGCACCCATAGTTGGGGCAAATCCTATAGACTTACCCGCCTCGCGTTGTATTTTTAAGTAGTTTTGAAGATCAGAAACTTTTTTGAAAAGAAGCATATATTGTGTTGATGATTGACTCGTGAGTAACTATATAAGTGCCTGACATTATTTATTCGGATAAATTTGAGAGAGAGTTTTTTTTGATAGTTTTCTTTTAAAAATCGTTGCATGGTCTGCATCACGCGACTATTTTTAAGAGGAAAATAACGAAAAAATATCCTCTCAAAATGTCCGAATAAATAGTGTCATGCACTTAGAAGACGAATCGAGGATAAATTAGTAACACTTTTGTGAATGATGAGCAAATGTATAGTTTGTTTGGCTAAATTCAAATAGACTTCTTAAAAGAACGAAAGTAATTTGAATGCAAGATTTTGATTTATTTTGCACTAAACGGGCATTTAACGAACCAAAAACAAGTTTAATGGGTAAATAATGCCTATTATTTCGTATCTTTGCAGTCTTAATTGTTAAAACTTGTGGATTTTAGAGGATGAAAAGACTTTAAGAGGCGCATAAGTTGTTTTGGAGAAAGACTCCAGAATTATACATGTTGTGAATAAACTATATCGGAAAGTCTATGAGTGATAAAAAGCGCGTCCTTATTGTGACGCAGGAGATGGAACCTTACGCGGCACTTTCGGAAATTGCGGCAATCGCCAGAAAATTACCGCAATATGCTCAAGATAAGGGCGGAATGGAAGTACGGGTTTTAATGCCACGCTACGGAACTATCAACGAGCGTCGCCACCGTTTACACGAGGTGGTGCGTTTGTCTGGAATGAATATTATTGTGGATGATGATGATTATCCATTAATTATCAAAGTTGCCTCACTGCCAGGTGCACGTATGCAGGTTTACTTTTTAGATAATGATGACTTCTTTAAGCGTAAATCAGTTTTTGAAGATGCTAATGGAAAACCTTTTGCGGATAATGCAGAGCGTATGGTTTTCTTTTGCAAAGGAGTAATAGAAACGGTGAAAAAATTTGGCTGGCCGCCTGATTTCATTCACTGTCATGGTTGGATGACTGCATTAATGCCTTTGTATTTGCGTACAGCTTACCGCAATGAGCCTTTGTTTGAGCGCTCTAAAATTATTTATTCTTGCTATGATAACTCGTTAGAAGCTTCTTTCAGTGATGCATTCTTAACAAAAGCAGCTATCAATAATTTGAGTAAAGAAGACTTAGCAGCATATCATGACGGAGAGACTATTACTTTGCAAAATGGAGCAATTCATCATTCTGATGCTGTTATCAGAGGAACAGAGGAGATGAGCGAAGGAGTAGAAGCATTATTACAGGCCTCAGAAAAGCCAGTATTGGACTTCCAATCTCCTGAAGATTATTTGCCAAACTACCTTGCTTTTTATGACTCATTAGTAGAGGAAGAAGAAAGTGTAGAAGGCTAATAGCTTTCGTATAAGTGATAATAAAATTAAAAAGACGGGACAACTCAAAAGTGTTCCGTCTTTTTGCATGTTTGAAAGTTATATTTTAATGAACCTGAGTACACGGTGTATTAATTGTTGAGAAAAAATCAGCTTGTTAAGGAATGCGAAAATAATAGATTCAGAATCTGAACTACTTCTTTTTCGCTTATTTTTCACTTAAAAAATGGTTATTTGCCCCGACAAACGCCCATTTTTAAGCCAAAACTAAACGAAAATATAAGCGGCTCAGATTCTGAATCTATTAATCTCACATTCCTAAACGATTTAGCGGTTAAACAATTCAACAAAGTTTTTTGAAAAAATTAAATATTCATTACGAACCAACTTTTCTAGCTGTCTTTGGCGTCTATTCAGTAATAAAGAAGAATTAATAAAATGTCCAAATGCGTTTCACGCATACTTTACCATAAAATAATATGAAACGATACAATGCACTTTTTTTCAGTGCTCTAACTCTTGTTGTAATCTGTTTTTCTGCATGTACTAATACTACAACTATTGGCTCAGGTCTTTTAGAAAATGATCAGCAGGATTTAAAATTTTCAGAAGACTTTGTTATGCAAACGTCTACTAGATTGGGAGATACTGTTCGCACATTTAATCCTACATTAAGCAATCAATTGTCGGATTATTTATTAGGAGAATATCAAGATCCTATTTTTGGAAAAGTTCGTTCTTCTGTTTATGCTCAAGTGAGTACATCAGCAGGAAGACCTGATTTTTTAGGACATACTTTGGACTCTGTAGTTTTAGTACTCCCTTACAACACGGAAGAAGAGTATGGTAATATTAATACTGAATATTCTGTAGATATTTTGCGTATAGATGATCCTACAAGATTTGGAATATTAGACAATCCTTTTCCTAATTCTTTATGGTCAATGGAAACCTTTAATACTCTACCAACACCGATTGGTTCTAAAACATTTGTTCCTAATACAACGGACTCTATCACTATTAATTTACCAAAGCAAGATTCTTTGGGTTTTGAAGAAAGAAAGGTTGCCGCGCAACTGAGAATTCCTTTAAATATGGATTTTTCTATGGAATTGTTCAATGCAGATGCTGACACTACTGTAATTGACGAGTCTGTGTTTTTTACAGATGATCAATTTACTGCATTTTTCAATGGAATTCATATCAATCCTACATCCGTAAATGAAGGATTACTGGATTTAGGATTTATTAGTAATAGTAACGCAGGGATTTTTGTTTACTATACTACTTCTGAAGCAAATAAATCTTATCAATTTCCTTTTGCTGCGGGGGATTTAAAGCTCTCAAACTATGAGCATGATTATACAGGTTCTGTGGCAGAGCCATTTATAGACAACCCAACAAATGGGGATAGCTTATTTTTTGTACAAGGTTTAGCTGGTCTTAATGGGACTTTAAAGTTTCCTAATTTAGATGACCTTAGAGGAGATATTGCTATTAATAAAGCAGAGTTGATCTTGAGTGTGGCAAATTTGCCTGAAGATTCGGATATCTATGAATTACCCTCGCAGATTTTCTTAACAGAAATAAGCGAAGAGGGAGAATTGATAATCATCGAAGATGCCTTAATCCCGTCGTCAAGTGGTGGTGGTTTTACTGAGTATACAGATAGATCCCCAACCTATTCATTGAATGTAACGGCACATCTACAAAACGTTTTAAAAGGAAATGCTACTGATGAGTTAGCACTGATAGTTCTAGGAAGAGAGCGCTCTCCTAACAGAGTCGTTTTTTATGGAGGTGAACATTCTACTTACCCTGTGAAATTACGCATTCACTACACACAATTTTAATCTATTAAATGCGTTGTCTTTAATGGCAAAAGATTAGATTTCTTATCTAATCTCTTGCCAACCTACTTATATTACTTTTTGATAAGTATTTGTTTCTTACTAATAAGATATTGTTATATTGTGACCAATATGAGAAATTAAAGTCTTTAAGAAGCAAACACGAACAATCAATCTTTTCCGAACCTTCTTCTTTTGAGGAGAACTTCACAATTACAACCAATTTAGAACCTACTCACTATTAAAAATTTTACTCAATATGTGTGGAATTGTTGCCTACATAGGTCCCAAAAAAGCTTACCCAATCCTTATTAAAGGTCTACAAAGATTAGAATATCGAGGTTATGACAGTGCTGGTGTCGCTTTGTTAAATGGAAGCTTAAATATTTACAAGCGCAAAGGGAAAGTCCAAGAGTTATTGGATTTTGCAGACGGAAAGAATACGGATGGAAACATTGGTATCGGTCACACCCGTTGGGCTACTCACGGTAAACCAGATGATGTAAATGCACACCCACATCAGTCGACAAATAGTCGTTTGACACTCGTACATAATGGTATTATCGAAAATTACGAGCCCTTAAAGCGAGCTTTAGAGAAAGAAGGACACGTCTTTGTTTCTCAGACAGATACAGAAGTATTGGTTAATCTAATTCAAGCTATTCAAGATAGAGATGGCTTATCTTTAGAAGAAGCAGTACGTATCGCATTGACCAAGGTGACGGGCGCTTACGCTATTGTAGTGATGGATAAGAATGATCCAGGTAAATTAGTAGCCGCTCGTAAAGCGAGTCCTTTAGTTTTGGGTATCGGTGAAAATGAATTATTTTTTGCTAGTGATGCTACTCCAATCATTGAGTATACCAAAAAAGTTGTTTATTTAAATGACTTAGAGATTGCAGTAGCCCATGAAAATGGAGAGTTTGAAGTCCGTACTATCGAAAACGATATTACAACTCCTTTCGTTCAAGAACTAGAAATGGAAATAGAGCGCTTAGAAAAAGGCGGTTATGACTATTTCATGTTGAAAGAAATCCATGAGCAACCAAAGACTGTAGAAGATGCAATGCGTGGTCGATTGAATGCAGAGGAAGCTTGGATTCGTCTAGGTGGAGTGCAAGAGCATTTAAATCGTATGGTCAATGCAGACCGTATCATCATTGCAGCCTGTGGTACTTCTTGGCACTCAGGTTTGATTGCTGAGTATCTTTTTGAAGACTTAGCACGTATACCTGTAGAGGTTGAATATGCTTCGGAATTGCGTTACCGTAATCCAATCATCACGGAAAAAGATGTTGTAATTGCAGTTTCTCAATCAGGCGAAACAGCCGATACTTTAGCTGCTATCGAGTTGGCAAAAGAAAAAGGAGCATTAGTTTACGGTATCGTAAATGTAGTTGGCTCTTCAATCGCACGTATCTCTGATGCCGGTTCATATATCCATGCTGGTCCAGAAATTGGAGTTGCTTCTACCAAAGCATTTACTGGTCAAGTTACAGTATTGACGATGATGGCAATGGCTATTGCATACAAAAGAGGGACGATTTCTAAATCATATTATCAGCAATTGATGAATGAAATGGAAAATATTCCTGCTAAAATTGCTAAAGTACTGGAAAGTAACAGTAAAATAGAGTACATTGCGGGAGAAATTAAAGACTCACCAAATGCCTTGTACTTAGGTCGCGGTTATAATTTCCCTGTAGCACTCGAAGGTGCATTGAAATTAAAGGAAATTTCCTACATCCATGCTGAGGGTTATCCTGCTGCTGAAATGAAGCACGGACCTATTGCCTTAATTGATGAGGATATGCCTGTTGTTGTTATTGCAACTAACCAAAGTGCTTACGAAAAAATTGCAAGTAATATTCAAGAAGTGAAAGCAAGAAACGGAAACGTCATTGCTATCGTTACTGAGGGCGAACAAATTATTAGCAAAATGGCGGATTATACTATTGAAATCCCCGAAACGCTAGAACCATTAACGCCACTCTTGTCTGTTATTCCTTTGCAATTACTGTCTTATCACATTGCATTGATGCGCGGCTGCAACGTAGACCAACCTCGTAACTTAGCAAAGTCGGTTACCGTAGAATAGAGTGAGTAAAACTTGAGAATTTTCATTCATCAGGTGACTCCAAGTCACCTGATGAATAGAAATAGAAGAAGGTTGCCATTGGTGGATACATAAGTCAAAATAGACTGATAACTACCAATCAACAACTGCCAACTAAAAAATATGGCTGTAGAAGAATTTGAATTAGAATATAACTCTTCCCGCGAGAATTTAACTATTCCTGAGTACGGAAGAAATGTCCAGAACCTTATCAATTACGCTAAAGGCATCGAAGATGACGATGAACGTCAGATTTTTGTAGAGAAGGTTGTGCGATTGATGTTACAATTAAATCCACATAGCAAAAATCTGGATGATGTCCGTGAGAAGATTTGGTTACATGTCTTCAGAATCGCTGATTATGACTTGAACGTTACACCGCCTAAGGGCATTAGTGTCTCGCCAGAAATGAAGCGTAAAAAACCTGAAATAGTTCCTTATCCACCTAATCAAATGCGCTTTCGTCACTATGGTGGCAATGTACACGCAATGATTAAGCGCGCACGTGAAATGGAGGAAGGCTATCTCAAAGATTCTTTTGTAGAAGTTATTGGTTCATATATGAAAATGGCTTATCGTACTTGGAATACGGAGCATTTTGTTAGTGATGATGTAATTATTGATGATTTAGAATCTTTGTCAGATGGTGAATTGAAATTGACGGATTCTGCTGAAATCAATGGATTAGCTCAAGCTAATCGTCGTCGTCGTCGTCCTGATAATAATAATAACGACCGACGCAATAATGGACGTGGGGGTGGACGCAATAACGGCGGTGGTCGTGGTCGTAGCAATAACGGCGGTGGTCGTGGTCGTAGTAATAACAATGGTGGCGGTCGTGGTCGAAGATAATTTTCTTCTATAAAAAATAATGAAAGGGTAATTTTCCAATAGGAAAATTACCCTTTTCTTTTTAAGGAAATCTAACGAATACTCAAACATCTCTAACAAATTCATTTTTCGACTAAGAAACACACAAAAGAAAGTTTACATTTGTCCTTAAATTAAACAACTAAGTACGTGACATTATTTATGTGGATAAATTTGAGAGAGAGATTTTTTTGTTAGTTTTCTTTTAAAAATCGTTGCATGGTCTGCATCACGGAACTATTTTTAAGAGGAAAATAACGGAAAAATATCCTCTCAAAATGTCCAGATAAATAGTGTCACGTACTTAATAAGAAAACCAAACATGAAGTTAGATGCATTTGAAGTAGTAGGAGGTAATAAACTTTCTGGAGAAATTATTCCTCAAGGTGCAAAAAATGAAGCTTTACAGATTCTCTGTGCAGTTTTATTAACCGATAAAAAAGTCATTATTGATAATGTTCCAGATATAGTAGATGTTAATCGTTTGATAGATTTGCTAAAGGGATTAGGTGTGAAAGTGAAGAAGATAAGTGAGTCTAAATTTAGTTTTAAAGCTGATAAAATCGATTTAGACTACTTTGGCAGTGAAGAATTTCAAACGAACGCGAAAAAAATTCGAGGTTCTGTTATGTTGATTGGACCACTTTTAGCGCGCTTTGGAAGAGCTTATTTGCCAAAACCAGGAGGTGATAAAATTGGTCGCCGCCGAATGGATACTCATTTTAATGGGCTTCAGATGTTAGGAGGCAAGTTTCGCTACGATGAGGCTAAAGGAGGTAAATATTTCATTGAAAGTAAAAAACTAAAAGGAACTTACATCCTAATGGATGAAATATCCGTGACTGGAACTGCTAATGTGGTAATGGCAGCAGCTCTAGCTAAAGGAAAAACACAAATCTATAATGCAGCTTGCGAGCCTTATTTGCAACAACTATGCAAAATGCTTAATCGTATGGGAGCAAAGATTAAGGGCATCGGTTCTAACCTTTTGACCATTAAAGGTGTCGAAAAATTAGGAGGGACAAAACATCGCGTTTTACCAGATATGATTGAGATTGGTTCATTCATTGGCTTAGCTGCTATGACTCAATCAGAAATTACAATAAAAGACGCAGCTGTAAAAGAACTCGGAATTATTCCTTCTATTTTCCGAAAAATGGGTGTGAACTTAGAGTTTAGAGGAGATGATATTTATATCCCCGCTCAAAAAGAACACGAAATTCAAACCTTTATTGACGGCTCTATTTTGACGGTTTATGATGCACCATGGCCAGGCTTCACCCCAGATTTAATGAGTATTGTTTTAGTTTTAGCGACTCAAGCAAAAGGGAGTGTGCTTATACATCAAAAGATGTTTGAAAGCCGCCTTTTCTTTGTAGATAAACTCATCGATATGGGAGCTCAAATTATCCTTTGTGACCCTCACCGTGCTACAGTCATTGGTATGAATCGCGAAAATGAATTACGTGGCATTAGAATGAGTTCTCCTGATATTCGGGCAGGAGTTGCTCTTTTAATTGCAGCACTTTCTGCTAAGGGAACGAGTATCATTGAAAATATCAATCAAATCGACCGTGGCTATCAAAATATTGATGGGCGATTACGTGCTTTGGGGGCAGACATTCGACGAATTTAAAAGAACACTAAGTAACGACGGACTTATTGTTTTGTCGTTACTAAGTAATGTGAAAAGTGATAAACATTTGTTCTTCTAGTAATAGAAAGTGCGACTTGACAACCGTTAAGTCGCACTTTCTATTATAATTGATACCTGAATCAAGTCATTTATCTGTATCTTAAGCTTTGATAACGAGTCTTTTACTATCTTTGTAAACAATTTATTCTCCCCTACAACAATTCCTTTGCAACGTATCTCCTCCCAGTTGCTGCTCATTTGCTATTTATCAAATAAAGTTTCTTTACATATCAAGAAACATACATTTAAACAAACACAATCATTTCTAATGAGAGCATTTAACTTCTGGACAATAGTTCGGACTTTCAGCATCCTATTTTTTGTACTACTAAGTTTAATTGAAATTTCTGCCCAAGAAATTACAATGGAAAAATTTATTGGCATTAATATCCGTCGTGATATGCCTGTGGATAAAATGCAAGCAGTAGGTTTTGTCCGTGAGTACCACCGTGCAGCACTTGACCAAGGTTTTCCTGCACTTAATGAAACACAAGAAACAGCATCTCCTGTTTACCCTTTAACACAATACAAATTCAACCCTTCTTATCAAACTCAGGCAGCAGTTCCTTTCGATACTTATTATGATGATATAACGGGAAGTGGATTAGAAATTGGAGTTTCTCTTTTTCAGTCATTCCCATGGATGTGGGACAGTGAAACAACACCATTGATTCCTCAGTTACCTGAAGCAAATGATATTTTGGAACAAAAACCAATGTATCCAGGTAATGATCCTCTTGTGCCCAATTCTTACCTAGCACATGCAGATTGGATGTATCATTATGCAGCACGATATGGGAATACTACTTTTTCAACAGCAAAGACAAATCAAATAATCACGCCTCGCTTACATCCTGATGAGACGCCTGTAACAGGACTAGGTCGTATTGAATACTTTGAAGATTGGAATGAACCAGATAAATGGTGGTTACCACACTTGCCGTCTACTTATTTTACGCCAGAAGAATATGCGGTGATGCTTTCGGCAGATGCTGACGGACATCAACAAACAATGGGATTAGTCCCTGACCCTGATAATCCCGGACAAATGATTTCAGCAGTAGGTATCAAAAATGCTGACCCGACGGCAAAGGTTGTTGCAACCGGACTTTCTGATTTTGACTTAGGATATATCGAAGATATGGTAGATTGGTTTACTGCTAATCGTACAGCAAATGGACCAAATGGAAAATATCCTTTTGACGTTCTTTCTTTTCACCACTATAGTAATACTGGACAAGAATTAAATCAATTAGGACTCAACGGTATTTCTCCAGAGGATGATTTGATGAAGCAAAAAATGCTGCCAATTGTAGCCTATAGAGACCAAAATTTTCCTGATGCAGAATTATGGCTATCTGAATTTGGCTATGATGTAGATTCTCTTTCAGGTCAACGTGTGCCATGGGATGGTATTGGAAATGCTGACCGTGAAGAAGTACAAGCACAATGGATTATTCGCTCTTATTTGGAGACAGCAGCAGCGGGATTTGATCGTGCTATGCTTTATGAGTTACGTGATGCTTGTCAAGGAGAACTATGTGGACTTTTCCAAGTAAGTGGTTTGACTGAGCGTGATTACTCACCGCGTAAGTCTTGGTACTATGTTTATACCATGAAAAATGTCTTAGAAGGCTATGTTTATGATGGCGAATTATCACCTTGTCAAGAAACAGATTGTAATGTGGATTGTCCGCGTGTTTATCGTTTCGTCAATCCAAACGACTCCTCGGATAAAATTTTCACACTTTGGTCACCAACTTCTTGTGATAAGCCTGCTTACAATTATGCTTTGAATTTAGAAGGAGCAAATAATGCGACTTTAGTTGAAATGAATGCGCCATCTACAGTGGGAGTGAGTACTGCCCTGTTTGGTAATACTGTAAATATTCCAATCACTGAACGTCCCGTTTTTGTACGTGTCGGTTCGGCTAATAATAGTCCGATTGTGAATTGTGTCAATAATTTACAATTAGAAGAAAGTACTTGTAGTTCTGCACGTGTATCGTGGACTACGCCAGGAAATGTAAGTGAAGTTGATGTCTGGCTATTCCCTGCTGGAACAACAGATTTTGATTTATTTGATGGACAATTTGTTGCAGAGAATGTTCCAGCATCTGAGGGTAACTTTAATATTACGGGTTTAGATGAAAATTCTTCTTACGTTGCAGTTCTTTTTGCAAGAGATACCAATGGCAATGTCTCAGAGGCTTGTTCAACTAATATCACAACTGGAGATACGACTTGTAAAATCGAAATTGACCCAGCATGGATTTATGATTTTTCTGGTGTCTCTAGTGTTCCAAACGAACTCTTTGATGAACAAGCCAATCATGACCCTATTTGTGGTGAAGGTGGTGAACCAACATCTGTCTTTGGTTTCTCTGCTGGTAACCCAAATGATTTAAGTGTTAGCATTGATTTACAAGATTATTATAACATCGATGCATTTTATCTTTATGATGCACAAGATTATAGTACGTTTACTATAGAATATGCTGCAACTCCAAACGGACCTTGGCAGATATTGAGTGAATATTTTACCCAACCTTTTGCGGAGTGGGTAACTCTAGATAATTTACTTCCTTCTGATACTCCTGTGCGTTATTTACGTTTTACCTCAACTGGCGACGATAGAGCGCTGATAGGTGAGTTGATATTATGTGGTAGAGAGTCTGATTTTGATGATAGCAATCTGCCTCCTTCGGCGCCAATTAATTTTGAATATACAGGCAATTCTTGTAATTCATTGCGCTTGGCTTGGGAAGCTCCTTTAGAAACGGATATTACAGCTTATCAGATTAGTGCAGGAACTCAAACAGTGACTGTTCCTCATTCCGCAGGAAATATAACTTATGAATTTTTTAATTTAAATACAGAGGAAACATACAATGTAACAGCGCGGACTTTGGATGCCAATGGCAATTTATCCACGCCAGTTTCTATAACAGCTAGTACTTTAACAAATGCAGAATGTGATGCTAACTGTGATAACTCGTGTTCTTGTCGCATTTGTTTACAACCAAGTTGGATACAAAATCTAACACCCGCAGCTGGTATTGACCCAACTCGATTAGTAGATGAACAAAGTTCAAATCCAATTTGTGGTGCAGGTTCAATTGCGACTACAGAATGGGGCGAAAATTATGATGTAAATAACGGAGTACCTCCAATGATTGCGATTGTTGACTTGCAAACAGCTCATGATTTGACTTCCATTTATATTTTTGATGGCTCTGGTAGTGATATTTTAAAAATTGAATATCAAGATGAAGACGCTAATTGGCAATTAATTGACAACTATTTAACAGCGAAAAATTTTGAATGGCATGAGTTCGGAAACTTAACGATAACAACGCGTTATTTACGTTTGACAAAAGAAGGAAATCAAGCAAAAATTAATGAAATTGCTATTTGTGGATTGCCTTGTGTGGATTGTACTATTCCTGAAGGTACAGCATGTGATGACAATAATGAGTGTACGGATGATGATGTCTACGACGCTAATTGTAACTGTGCTGGAACATTTGCAGATGCAGATAATGATGGTGTTTGTGATGCGGATGATATTTGCCCAGCGGGCGATGACAATGCAGATAATGATAATGACGGAACTCCTAATGCTTGTGATGATACACCAAATGGTGGTGGTAATAATGATTGTGATTATTTAAATGCAGTCGGTTCGACAGTTGTAAATGCAAGTTGCCCTGGAAGTGCAGACGGAGAAATTCAACTAAACATTCCTGATTGCCCAGACGGCGGAATGGGAGGTGGACCAACTGTAAATTTAGCTTTAAATGGTACAGCAACACAATCAAGTACTAACTATTCCGCCGATGGTTCTCGTGCTATTGACGGGAATACAGACGGTAACTTCTGGGGTACTCAAACATGTAGTGCGACAAGTTGGGATGTACAACCTTGGTGGCAAATAGATTTAGGCGAAGTATCAAATATCAGTTCAGTTAACATTTGGAATAGAACGGATTGCTGTCAAGGAGATTTGTCAGACTACTATATTTTAGTGTCTTCAACTCCTTTTGGTTCGGATAATTTAAATACTTTACTAGCACAAAATAGTATTACATCTTTCCTTCAAAGTGAAACTGCGGGCACACCTTCGGCTATAGATGTTGATGCTGTAGGGCGTTATGTGCGTGTACAAAGACAAGGTACTGGTTTCTTAATTTTGGCAGAAGTCGAAATTATGGGCGCCTCTGGTGGCGGCGGTGCTTGTACATATACCTACAACTGGTCTGACGGAATTGGAGATACTGATAACCCAACGGGTTTAGCTGCAGGAGATTATCAAGTAACCATTACAGATAATAATAACTGTGTTGAAAATCTGAATATCACAGTTGGAAATGCAGAAGATGATAGTGATAATGACGGCGTTTGTGACTCAGATGATATCTGCCCAACGGGCGATGATAATGCAGATAATGATAATGACGGAGTTCCCAATGCCTGTGATGACACACCTGATGGTGGCGGAAATGAAGAATGTGATTACCTCAGTGCAGTAAGTGCAACAGTTTCAAATGCAACTTGCCCAGCAAGTGCAGACGGAGAAATTCAACTAAACATTCCTGACTGCCCAGACGGTGGAACAGGTGGTGGTATGCCTGTGAATTTGGCTAGTAATGGAACTGCAACACAATCAAGTACCAATTACTCCGCAGATGCTTCACGCGCTATTGACGGGAATACGGACGGTAATTTCTGGAGTACTCAAACCTGTAGTGCTACTGCTTGGAATACGCAACCGTGGTGGGAAGTTGATTTAGGAGAAGTATCGGATATCAGCTCTATTAATATTTGGAATAGAACAGACTGTTGTGGTTTTGACCTGACAGCTTACTATATTTTAGTGTCTTCAACACCATTTGCATCGAATGATTTAGATGTTACTCTTTTTCAAAATGGGGTAAATTCTTTCTTACAAGATGAAGCGGCAGGCACTCCTTCGGTGATAGATATTAATGCTGTTGGTCGCTATGTACGTATTCAAAAACAAGGTACGGGTTTCTTAATCTTGGCAGAAGTTGAAGTGATTGGAGAATCCGCTGGGTCAAGCAATTGTACATACACCTACAATTGGTCTGACGGAATTGGCAATACTGACAATCCTACAGATTTAGCTGCAGGCACTTATCAAGTAACCATTACAGATAATAACAACTGTGTTGAGAACTTGAATATCACGGTCGGAAATGCAGAAGATGACAGTGATAATGACGGCGTTTGTGACTCAGCAGATATTTGTGAAGGTTTTGATGATAATGCCGACAATGATAATGACGGTATTCCAAATGGCTGTGACTCGACACCTGACGGTGGTGGTACAGGAATGGAATGTGATGATTTTGATTTGACTTATACAAGCGTAGACGAAAGCTGTGATGGGGAAAATGACGGTTACATCGAAATTAACCTACCATGTAGTGGAACTGGTGGCGGCGGTAGCGGTGAGACTGAAAATTTAGCTCTGAATG
This sequence comes from uncultured Saprospiraceae bacterium, assembly GCA_964595615.1. Lineage (GTDB taxonomy): Bacteria > Bacteroidota > Bacteroidia > Chitinophagales > Saprospiraceae > JAHDCG01. The sequence continues at coordinate 7,290 of CAZQTE010000041.1, read as the reverse complement.
GTACAGCTAGTCAATTAGGTACAACATGGGATGCAGATGCTTCACGTGCGATTGACGGTAATACAGATGGTAATTTTTGGTCAACTATGTCTGTCACGGGTTCAGGTTGGAATTTACAGCCTTGGTGGGAAGTTGACCTTGGTCAAATATCTGAAATCGAGTCTGTAAACATCTGGAATCGAACAGATTGCTGTAATGAAAATTTAACAGACTACTATGTTTTAATTTCTGAGACACCATTTACTGCAAGTAATTTATTTGAGTTGGTAGACGACCCAAATATCACCGCTTTCTTACAAACGGAAGAAGCAGGTTTACCAACGGCTATCCCGACAGTAGTTAGTGGACGTTATGTGCGTATTCAGTTATTGGCAAATGGAATTTTGAGTTTGGCAGAGGTAGAAGTAATGGGCTCTACAGGTGGTAGTCCTTGTAATTTGTCTACCGTTTGGAGTGATGGTTTAGGTTCAGATGCAATACAAGAAAATCTTGCTCCTGGCACTTACACCGTTTCGGTCACAGATAATCTTGAAAATTGTACAGAAACAGCAACTATTAATATTGCGGCTTCTTCTGAGAGTTGCACAGCTTTAAGCATAAATTGTCCAGCAGATATAGAAACGGAAGCAGCTGAAGGTAGTAATAGCGCTGTCGTTACTTGGGCGACGCCTGTTGCTAGTTCTTCATGTACAGTAGGAAATGTGACAGTGACTCAAACTGGAGGATTGCCAAGTGGCAGTGAATTTAGCGTAGGAAGTGTGGAAACAATCACCTATACTGCAACAGATAATTGCGGGAATACAGAGTCTTGCTCCTTTGTAGTGCGTACCGACGGAGAAGTAATCGGCGGCGGTCCTGCTCCTGAAAACTACTGTGGCTTAGAAGCTGACGAACCTTGGTGGCAGTGGATTAATAGAGTGACATTTGCAGATATTGATAATCAAACAGGTAAAGAAGGTTATGGAGATTACACCTCAATTGAAACAGCGGTTAATCTTGGAGGAACTTACGATATCACACTTTTACCAGAGTTTTCTTGGTTACCTTTTGATGAGCACTGGCGTGTTTGGATAGATTTTAATCGTGACGGAGATTTTGATGATGCAGGAGAAATGGCTTTCGAAGACCACGGAACGACTGCAGTTTCAGGTTCGATTACTATTCCAAATAACTCTTCCTTAGGTAAAACACGCATGAGAGTTTCGATGCAAGATAGCGAATATGCAGAACCATGTGGAAGCTATCAATACGGAGAAGTCGAAGATTATATCCTAGATATTCAAACGATGCTACAAGGACGCATACAACAAGAGTATCTAACTTTTGATGCGGAAAAATATGGCAGACAAGTTCGTTTACATTGGGCGACAAATACGACAGGAGGAACAGAGAATTTCATTTTGGAGCAATCCGAAAATGGCATTGATTTTTATGAAATCCATGAACGTCTAATAGGAGAGGAGGATTATACAGAGGTGTTTGATTACTTTGACTCTGAACCAGAAAAAGGAGTTCATTACTATCGTCTCCGACAAGAAATGAGAAATGGAGCACAGCGTTATTCTGAAATCAGAAGATTAGAATTTGACTTAGATATTGACGCGGTGAGCGTTTTCCCTAATCCGACGGCAGGTGATATAAAAGTGGCGCTACATGCCTACTTGGGCGAGCAAGTGACTCTTAGCTTACTCAATCAATATGGTCAAACTTTAGAAGAAAAACGCTTTGTTGAATTGACGGATGAATTACCGAGTTTTGAAATGAAAGCTTATACTGACGGCTTGTACTTTATTAGAGTGCAGGCAGAAGGAAGACGGATGATTACGAAACGATTTGTTGTTGGAAAATTGTAGTCTTTTTTAAGTTTTAGATAGAAAGCCAGTAATGGACACTTTGAAAGTGACTATTGCTGGCTTTTTGTTTTTTGTCGCTTTTGTTATTTTGTGCAGTATATGGAGGAGGGGCAGATTTTACGCTCGGAGCGTTTTGTGAAGCTGGAGTAGTTGTGGTATCTTTGGAAAAAATAGTAGTACAAACCTATTTTAAAACAAATCAAATGAATCTCAATTACACAGCCTTTTTCTTTATTTCTTTTGTTCCTCTCATCTTTGCTGCTTTTTGGTATCATCCCAATTCTCCTATGAGGAAAAAGTGGAATATGGAAGGTATTATCAATCCATTAAAACTGAGCATTCCCAAAAAAATATTTGCCTTTATCCTAAGCGTAGCTTTTGTTTATGCATATATGAATCTGGTCATTCATCAGTTGGGTTTCTACGAATTATTTTTTACCGACATCATGAAAGGTAATGCCGAAGCAAAGCAGATTGTCGATGAATTTCTCGCAGAATATGGCGAAAAACACCGTCATTTTGGACACGGTGTTCTACATGGTCTTATAAATGCTTTTATTCTTCCCTTACCTATTATTGGCTTTCAGGCTATTTTGCAGGATAAACCGATGTCGTTTATCTATTTGCATTTTGGTTATTGGTTGGTGATGAGTATGTTGATTGGAGGATTGATTGCTGCCTTTATTTGATTGTTTTAGAAACTGTTTGGATGAATAGCTAGCAGTACAGACAACACAATTGTCAACTTATGTTCTTAGTTTTTCAGCGAGTAAAGACTTTTTGGAAGATAAGTTAAATGTAAGTTTACGAGCATATAATGTATTAGACTCTCGAGCAAGAAGGTCAATTACTGAGACAGAAAATTTCATTATTGAAAGAGATGTACGCCGAAAAAAAGATGGTTATTTGTTTTCTCCTTTTGTATTTTTAAGCTGTTTAATAAAGGCTAAATAGCAAAAATTACTGCCGTATAAGATTAAATCTATATATTAAAAACAATATGTTTACGTTTTTTGGATGAGACATTTTTTACTGAAATGTATTTAAAATACAGGATTTGAGATGTATAAGTTTGATTTTTAAGTATTTATAGATATTGATTCATTTTAATTTTTAACAGAATCGTATATTGTCAATTTATATAGGAATCTCGTTTATATCTTTATTTTGCTAAATTAATTCAGCATCTTTGTAGTGCGTAACTGTATTTTTTGAACTTTAACAATACATAGTGCGTATTGACAATATTCCTCCTATTTAAAAATGAAATTTTTTACGGAAAATTACACAGCATTAAAGTTCCTCGACGTATAATCCTCGTAGAGTATTAACAAATTATAGTCCACATGAAATCAAATCTTACACTAAGTAGATGGCTTCTCCTGTCTTGTCTACTTTTTTCATTAAATTTATTGGCTTCCCCTACCAATGAAAAATCCCCTTTAGATTCTAAAAGTGCTTTGACTTTAGCTTGTAATGATGATGTGCAAGTTAGTGTAGATGAAAACTGCCAAGCAGTTTTGGTCGCTGATATGATAATAGAAGGTGGAGGAGATAATACAGACTACAGTCTATCGGTATTCAATGGTGCTATTCAGTTGACTGATTTAGACCCTGGCGATGTCAATAACTTTGTTGTTGGTGAAGACTTTTTAGGCGCTGAATTAACGGTTAGGGTCATTGAGATAGCAACAGACAATTTTTGTTGGGGTGCTTTTACTCTAGAAGATAAAGCCGCACCAACAGTTACTTGTAATGACTTAACAATTACCTGTATGGACGCTGTACCTGCTGTAGGTACAGCTGTGACGGCATCAGATAATTGCTCGAATGCTACTTTAGAAATTGTTGATGAAAGCACAAATACGGACGGTCTTTGTGATGCAGCTATTGGAGTTGTTATTACGCGTACGTACACTGCATTAGATGCTGCTGGTAACCAATCCGCAAATGATTGTATTCAGCAAATCACCATTACGCGCCCTACAACAATAGACTTTCCGGATGATATTGCTTGGTACTGTTCAGATGTTGCTGCTAATTCTAATTTAACCAGCGCAACTGATTTGACTTGTACTTCTTTGTTGCCTAATGCAGATTTAGGTAATAGTTTAGACGCAACAGACTTAGCAGGCAACGCTTGTTTGGCTAGTAGTGGCTCAGGTGTTCCGACTGTTGCACAAGGAACTTATTGTAATTATGCAGTGACTTCGGATGATGAAACTTTATCATTATGCGAAGGCTCAGAGAATACTTTTAAAATCGTTCGTACTTGGACGGTTTTAGATTGGTGTTCTAATAATTTGATTACATTTAATGATGCCAATGGAAATGGTGTTGAAGATGCAGATGAAGAAGATAATGTTCAAATTATCAAAGTTATTGATGATATTGCTCCTGTAATTACAATTCCAGCAGATGCAGATTTGACTTTAAGTACAAATATAGCTGGCGAACATCCTCAGCCTTGTAAAACAACAGAAGCATTACCTGTTCCTTTAATTTCTGATGATTGTTCTTCATTTACTTATAGCGTTTTTACAGAAGTAGGAGAAGCTACGGTAGGAGCGAATGGTCTAGTAAACGTACCAAGTCCAGGTTTGCCAATTGGTACACATGATGTGACTTATGTCGCGATTGACCAATGTGGAAATACTTCCGAATTAACAATCTCTATCGAAGTTCTTGATGACCTTGGACCAACAGCTGTTTGTGATGAAATTACACAAGTTGCCATTGGTGCTGATGGTGTCGCAACGGTTTTAGCGAGTACATTTGATGATGGTTCGAATGATAATTGTGGTATTGACCGTTTTGAAGTGCGTCGTATGACAGATGCTTGCGCTATTGCTGGCAATACTCAATTTGGGGAAGATGTGAAATTTTGCTGTGCGGATATTGGCCAAACGATATCGGTAGTTTTCCGTGTTTATGATTATTACGATAACATTGGAGAATGTATGGTTGAAGTCCTAGTAGAAGATAAGTTAGCTCCTTATAAGTTGTCAGATGCGGCAGATGATGCGATTACTTGTGATGATTACTTTTCGAATATTGCACCATCATTAGACATAGCAGATGCTAATGGTGAGACTAATCCTCAAATTTTAATTGAGCTTTTTGGAGAGCCTGTATATGATGATAATTGTGAAGCAATCGTTACTGCTGCATACTCTCGAAATGTAAATTCCTGTGGAAATGGTACGATTACACGTACTTGGTCTGTAAGCGATTTAAATGGAAATGTTGGACCTTCTTGTTCGCAAACAATTGATGTGAGTCATGTCAATGACTGGAATGTGCAATTTCCAGCAGACGTAGATTTAGTTTGTATTCCAGATACAGATGAAACAGGCGGTGTTGATTTTGGTGAGCCAACAATCTTTGATGAAGACTGTGAGTTAATCGCTTCTTCTTCTGAAGACCAATTGTTTAATATTGTTGATGATGCTTGTTATAAAATCTTGCGTACGCACACAGTCATAAACTGGTGTGTTTATGAAAGTGAAAATAATGATGATGACATAACTATTGGTACGCGTCGCTTCCGTGACGGTGCAGATGGTATCGTTACTTACATACAAGAGATAAAAGTACAAGACAGTGAAGCTCCTGTTATCGCTAATCCAGGTGAGCAAGATTATTGTATTGATGGATTAACAGATGCAGACGGAGACTGTGACCGTAACATTACATTGCCAGAAGCGACCGCAACGGACTGTTCGACTGATATCCAGTTTAGTTATACAGTTACAGGCTTAGGAACTGGTCGTAACTATTCTAATGTTGCTCCAGGAACTTATGAAGTTATCGTAACCGCAACGGACAATTGTGGTAACCAATCAACTATAAGTTATGATGCTGTAGTAAGAGATTGTAAAGCACCAACACCTTACTGTGTTTCTGTTTTAATTATTGAACTAATGCCTGATGGCACAGGTGGCGGAATGGGAGAAGTTTGGGCAAGTGATTTCAATGCAGGTTCATTCGATAACTGTACTGCATCAGAAGATTTGATTATCACAGCTAGTAATGGTGAAGATGATTATGAGAATTCAACACCTAATTTGGATTTAAATTGTGGTGATGTTTTCCCTACTAATGTAAATCAGATTTATGTTTACTTTGAAGATGAAGCAGGTAATGTTGATTACTGTTTGACCACTTTAATTGTTGAATCTGTACCTAATATCTGTGCTGCTCCAGCTACTGAAGCAAATATTTCAGGTCTTATCCAAACGGAAGCAGGAGAGGGTGTTGAAATGACCGCAGTTGAAATTAATGCTGGTATGATGTCTTATGAGACAGACAGTGAAGGTGTTTTTTCTATTAATGTACCAGAAGGTGGAGACTACACAGTTGTTCCTACTAATGACCTTGACCATGATAATGGGGTGACGACATTTGATATTGTGCTTATTCGTCAGCATATTTTGACTACTGCTCAATTAGACAGTCCTTACAAAATGATTGCGGCGGATGTGAATAATAGCAAGTCTATTACAACTTCTGATATTGTTGCTTTGCGTAGTTTGATATTGAACCCTGCATTGGGCTTAACGGCTAATACCAGTTGGAGATTTGTGGATGCAAATTATGAATTCCCTAATCCAATGAATCCTTGGTCGGAAGATTTCCCAGAAGTGACAGGTTTTAATAACTTAGATGCTGAAGTTAGTTCTGATTTCATCGGTGTAAAAATTGGTGATGTGAATGGTTCTGCGGAAGCAAATCAATTCAGTAGTAATAATGCTGATGAGCGTGGTACAGGTAGTCTTGAATTTCAGATAAAAGACCGTCAAATAAAGGCAGGGGAGACTTTCACTGTTGCATTTGACTTGGATGAAAATGCTATCGCAGGCTGTCAATTTACTTTAAATTACGACACAGATAAAGTAGAATTTGTAAAAACAAATGATGCTATTGCAAAAGCAGAAAACTTTGGTTTGGCTTATTTAACAGAAGGCGCAATTACAACATCTGTTGATTTTGCGAATTTGAAGTCTGTAAAAGGCACCGTATTTAGTTTGACATTCAATGCGATTGAAAATGTGCAATTGAGTGAAATATTGAGTATTGATAGTCGCATCACGATTGCTGAGGCTTATAATGAAACGGGAGTTATTGATGTCAATTTGACTTTTGATAATACAAATGATGAAAATAATCTCGCCTTTGCGATTTATAAAAATTCACCTAATCCATTTGTAGAAAGTACTCAAATTCCATTTGATTTGCCAACAGCAGAGACTGTTACTTTTACGCTTACAGATGTGAAAGGTAATGTTGTGAAACTTATTGAAGGTGACTTTGAAGCAGGTAGAAATACTGTGACTATTAAAGATATAAAAGGAACTGGTGTTTTCTTCTATGTTTTGGAAACTGCAACGCAGATTGCTAGAGGAACAATAGTGAAAGTGAACTAATCTTTCGTTTA
>CAZQTE010000040.1:11978-21698 GCA_964595615.1 uncultured Saprospiraceae bacterium | reverse complement strand
GAATCGGACGGTAAATATGCATTTCACCTTCTTCTATTTCAGACCAACGCCATTGGTCGTCATGTCGGTCCCAATCACCAATTAACATGTCAAAAAGACGCGTACGTACTGTCCACTTTTGGTCGATTCGGTGTTTATATCCTTTTTTTATTTTTTCTGCAACATCGTAAGTACTCATGATGTCATCAGGAGTACCAAAGGTTTTTTGGTCTTCCCATTCTTTACTTGGACGCTCCTCTACCAGATAAACTTCATCACCAAACACGTCATTATGGACATCTAAAACAGGCTGTTTGGGAATGTAATAAAGCTTAGGATTAGTATGATAAATATTAGCAGCATCGCCCATTTTTGGTATCGCCAATGGAGTAAATGGATGTGTAGAAAGAAAATTATCTTTCACTAAAAAATTTGTTGCTTGCAGTTGATTAAAAGGGTAGGGGATAAAGCGCGAAGCATCCTTTGTAAGTGCGCGCATGGTGTATTGACGGCCGTCTTTGTCCTCCATGCGGAGGGAGTTGGTTTGGTTTCCGCCGCCACGTTTGAGAATGGTCATGCCACCTTGAAATTCCGCTAAATCTAATACTGGAAAATCATAATCTTGACGATAAATCTCGCGCCAGTGTTCTCCTAATAAAGCATTATGTATTCCTCCGACCTGCTTAGTTTCAGTCGTAATTGCTTTTGAAGAAACGGTTTCTTTTCCATTTTTATAATTAGGAAAATCGTCAGGAATGTTTTCTGGCGAAATGTCTAATTTATCTTTGATTTTACGACGGAAAATAGTTCTACCTTCCGTTCCGTCATCTATGGGAACATAAAATTCTAACCAAGCCGAACCATCTTCATAAAAATCAATTTTACTAAATCCATAATGTCCATAAGTCATCAATGAGCCATTACCGCCTACAGTTGGGGTCTCTTTAGAACCTGCTCCACTCACAATGTATTTTTGCCCGTCGCGTTCAAAATATTGCAAAGAATGCTCGTGTCCTGCGGCAAAAATATACTCCCCGCTTTTTTTGGCAGGTGTTGCTACTGCTTCTATCATTGACTTGTAAACGCCGTTTGCATTGTCTTGACGGATACCCGAGGTTGCTCTGACAAACTGCGCAATAGAACCAATAATCGGAAATGGAATCCAAAGGTGGTCAGATTTTTCAGTTAATGGGAAAAGATGCTGTTTCCAAGTGTAATGTCCACCATGAGTACCATTATTGTAAATCGGGTGATGCATTGCAATAACACAATTCTTTGAGCGATATTTACGGACAATGTCATTAAATAAGAATTTAAAAACTTCTCTATCCTTAATGTCACAATCATCGTTGATGTCTGGGTGTTTGTCCCAATCTGTCAGCCACCATTGACTATCGATAATAATGACAACCAATTGGTCACTTAATTCGATAACTTCTGGTCCACTACATCCATTATCTGGCAGGAAAAATTCCTTTGATTTGAACTTGTCACCGTAGATTTTTTCCAATTCTTTTTCTACATATTTTTCTTGACGACGCACGCCTTCTACACCATATTTTCCCCAGTCATGATTGCCGGGTAAGAATATCGGACGACCTGCAAAATCTTTGGTTGTTTCAATTTGTGCATTGAGACGATGTTCTGCGATTTGTCGATAGTCTTCGCTCTTTTTTGGCATCCCAACAGGATAAATGTTATCTCCTAAGAAAATGACAGAACTGTTTTCTGACGCCGTATCAAGGTGACTTTTTAGTAATTTTAAGGCTGGCTTTGTGCCTCCCAATGGCGAGTTTCCCGAATCTCCAATGAGATACATGGAGTGGGTGATTTTTAAGTTTGGGTCTGGAGTTTTCTCTTTCCAATCTTTTGCTTCAGGGGCAATGTGTAATTTATAATCGGCACAAGAGGCTGAAAATAAAACGAGTAAACAAAGGACAAGGCGGTGTTGAAATGTATGCATCTTTTTCTTTTTAATCTGAATTATTTCCGAAGGTAAACAAGTTTGAAGAATTCTCACCGTCTCTATAAGTTCGATATGTTGGAAAAGTTCTAAAACGGTTATTTTTTTGAAATTATTACAAATACTATGTTCTATAGTTGTAATTTTAGTTTATTGATTATCAGTGATTTATGATTTTTTATTCGTTTTTAAACGTTTACAAATGATTACAATCGTCATTAAACAATTAAAAAACGACTATCACTTGCACCTTGCTGCATCTTTGCATTGTCAATTGACGGAAGGCGTACTTCTTAATTATAATCAGCCTTGAATGTCGCGCTTAATTATTAATTAGTAGGTACTTCAGTACACACCATTTTAAACATCTAAAACCAATTTCTGCAAGAGCATGACGATGTGTCTTGCAGAAATTAAAAAGGAATTAGTTAAAAGGTTAATTGTGTGAAAAAATCAACCAATAACTAATAACCAGTAACCATTTACATCATCATGAATTCAATTCTGCAAAAATTAGAAGCAATGAATAATATTAGAAACAGAGTACAACTCATCGGCAACCTCGGCAAGGACGTAGAACTAAAACAAACAGAAGCAGGCAGTGCATTTGCACGAGCATCGCTAGCCACTAAAGACATTTACAAGAACAATCGCGGAGAGCGTGTTGTAGACGTACAATGGCATCAAATTGTAGGCTGGGGAAAAGTAGCAGAAAACATGCAAGTCTTTTTGAAGAAAGGACGGGAAGTTGCTATCACAGGAAAATTACGCCACCGCAGCTATCAAGATGCAGAAGGCAAGACTAAAAATATATCCGAAATCGTAGTAAACGAGTTTTTATTGTTGAGTTAAACCGTAAAACAGGTTTCCAACCTGTTCAATCAGTCAAAAAGGAGAGAAGCACTAAGCTTCTCTCTAAAATTATCGAGAACACAATAAAAACATTTCATAGTTGCGCAGATAAAAAGGTACAAACCATAGTTGATGAGACGAATAGCCCAACAACTACCAACCAACAACTACCAACTATAAAAGAGATTACTGCTGAATTTCATTACTGCTTAAGACCGGGCTGCGGAGCGACTTCCGCAGCTCTTTTTTATTTTAGAATTGCGAACTATTTTGCTGTATTCACCCAGACAATTGTATTTTTGCGCCTCATCTATCAAAGTATCCACAGATATTTTGATGAAATACAAGAAAAATGGCAGACAAGAAAGTAGAAGAGAACGCAAGATACAGCGAGGCTGAATTAGCAGAATTCAAAAAACTCATCGACAGCAAAATAGAAGATGGGCACAAGAATTACAAAATCTATTTTGAGCAAATCCAAAAGCACACCGCAACTGTACTAAAAAAACAGGGGCGAGATGACGAGAAGGAAGTTGCAGCTATCGAACGCTTAAAAACGATGTCCGCACGCCAAGAAAAGCATTTGCAGCATCTTGAAGAAGCATTGATGCGCATAAAAGATGGCGATTATGGCGTGTGTCAAGAGACGGGAAAGTTGATTTCAAAGGAACGTTTGCATTCCATGCCAAACGCTACATTGAGTCTACAAGCGAAGAAGGACAGAAAGAGAAGACGCAAGAAAAAATAATTTTTTCTAAAGCTATGAATGAAAGAAAACCGTGTCGCATCAACGTCACGGTTTTCTTTTGTCGAAAATATTGGAGGAGAGAACAACGTTTTCCCCGTCAAATCGTTCTTTGGGGGTATCCTTATCGAATGCAAGTGAATGAATTGCTACTTTTTGCTAATTTTGCACTTCCAGAAATCATTCTATTCAAAACAAAAAATTTCCACCCTTGAGTAAATCCGTAAAGGTTGTCCTACTAATTTTATTAGTTCTTATCATCGACCAAGCCTCGAAAATTTATATCAAAACTAATTTTGCCTACGGCGAAACCTATAGTCTTGCAAGTTGGGCAAAAATCCACTTTGTGGAAAATCCAGGTATGGCTTTCGGTATTGAGTTTGGCGGAGAATATGGTAAATTGGCATTGAGTTTATTCCGTATTGTTATGGTTGGATTTTTAGGATATTACTTGCGTTTGCTTATCAGACAGGGTGTATCGCTTGGTTTGGCAGCTTGTTTTGGATTAATTTTCGCGGGTGCATTGGGAAATATTTTAGACTCTGCATTCTATGGAATGGTTTTCACAGAGTCGGGACCTTATCCCTCGCATGACCCTGCGCATTTTGTGAGTTGGGGTGAAGGTTATGGTAAGTTTTTATACGGTCGTGTAGTGGATATGCTACATTTTCCGATGTTTGACGGTTACTTTCCTGATTGGTTTCCACAATGGGGTGGACAATACTTTCAGTTCTTTAGACCCGTCTTTAATGTCGCAGATAGTGCGATAACTGTTGGTGTTATTGCTTTACTTTTATTTCATAGAGACTTTTTTAGCGAAGAATTTGGAGAGGATAAAAAAGAAGAAGTGACAGAACCAGCTTTTCCAGTTGAAGATACTTTTTCTGACAGAGCAAAAGAGGAGATGTAAGATTAACTGAAAATAAAAAATGGGCAATGAGATTAAATTCTCATTGCCCATTTTTTGTCTGCTAGTGTAGCTTTTACTTTTTTTCAGATACCAACACAAAAGCTGGTGGTACATTTAAAGGCGTGAAATTCACATCAACATTTCCAAAAATCTCTTGATAGATTTTTTTAGTTAATAATGAGTAGTGAACCTGAATATATTTCCCGTCTTGCTTCAAATGTGTTTTACACTCATTCAATATTTTGTAAGTCAATTCTTCTGGAAAAGCAACAAAAGGAATTGCAGAAATAATGACATCAGCCTCTCCCATATCGTGTTTTGCAAGGTACTCTCCGATTTTTTCTGCACTGTCTTGAATAGCAAACATTCTATCGTCTCCGATAGCATTTAACTGGTCAAACATCTTTGGCAAAATCTCAAAAGTCAATAATTTTGCATCAGGGTGCATGGCTTTTAAAATGTGTTTTGTAATAACACCGTCTCCTGCGCCTAACTCAACTATGCTTCTTGCTTTTGAAAAATCAACATGCTTTATCATGTCTTTGCACAAAAACTTAGAACTGCGGGTAATCGTTCCAACAGTTTTCAGATTTTTTATGCTCGTCCGAAAAAAGTCGATAGTTCCCATCTTCTCTTTCTCCTTAAAGTCAGTCATAATATCGGGAAATTTAAAATTTAAATGTTTTTCATTTGTGACATCTATATGATTCGAAACATTACTATTCCTTCTAAGATGTTCTTCTATTCAGTCAAAAATATGACCAAATCCTAAAGTATGATGTGCAAAGCTAAACGATTTTTTTAGAGATTAGGTCACTTTTATGAAATAATCAGGGGCAACCACAATTACTTGCCCGACACGCACTAAAGCTTAGTATCAAGAGGAAAAAGATAAAAATCTGTATTTTTTGATTTTTTAAAAGCATATTTTTTACTTTTGATGTGAAGAAATTTTTCTTCTAATGCGATAAAACTACAAAACATTTGGCGACTCGCAAAAAAGTATTGATTTGTGTTTTAAATTGGGGCTTGGGTCATGCGACGCGCTGCATTCCGATTATTCGTGAATTACAAAGCCAAAATGCAGAACTTGCCTTAGCATCTGACGGTCGTGCTTTGGATTTATTGAGAGAGGAATTCCCAGAATTGGAGACCTTTGATTTACCTGCTTATAATGTGACCTATCGCACAGGCAATATGTTTTTAAACATCGCGCCACAGTTGCCAAAAATTTTACGAGCCGTTATTTTAGAGAAAAAGACGATTAAAGAATTAGTCAAGAAGCATCAATTTGATTGTATTATTTCTGATAATCGTTTTGGCTGTTTTGTAGAGAATATTCCTTCCATTTTTATGACGCATCAGTTGCGGATTAAAATGCCTTTCCTCCTTTTAGAAAATTTTATTGCCTTTTTTAATCAATCTTTTATTCGCAAGTTTGACCAATGTTGGGTGCCTGACCACATTGGAAATCCGAATTTATCCGGTAGCCTTTCGCATGGCGTAAAAAACTTAAAAAGTGAATTTGTTGGTGTTTTATCGCGTATGAAACCAATGAAAACATCGCCGCTATATGATGTTCTCATCGTCCTCAGCGGACCAGAACCGCAGCGTACTTACTTGGAAGATATTTTGACAGAACAAGCTTTAGCATCAGACAAAAAAATCTTAATCGTTCAAGGAAAAACGGAACGAAAAAGTCATGTTTTTCTTAATGAAACGACGGAAGTATTGTCTTATTTAACTTCTGAAAAACTAAACGAAGTTATGTGTGCATCAAAAGTCGTTATCAGCCGTTCAGGTTATAGTACGGTTATGGATTTGGCAATACTTGGGAAGAAGGCGATACTCATTCCTACGCCTGGTCAAACGGAACAAGAATATTTAGCCACAAATCTGAAAAGAGATAAAGTATTTTATTCTGAAGAGCAAAATAATTTTAATTTAGAAAATGCTTTGCAAGAAGCGGAAAAATATACTGGATTTGGGAATGAATTTGGTGATAATGAAGATTTAAAAAAGCTTATTAAAAAACTGTTAGCAGAGATATAGAAGCCCAGATATCAGAACAAAATAACTATCTTCGCCCCACGTTTTGTAATCTAAACACATCGTACTTTGTAAACTTGCCCTGAGTGTGTCGAAGGGTCAAAATTCGTAATTCAACCTTATGTTTCGCTTTGAAAATCCCGATTTCCTTTGGTTCTTAGTCTTGATACCTATCTTGACTATCTTTTTCGTTTATGCGATGTGGCAACGTAAAACGATGATTGAAAAATTGGGCGAAAGTCATCTCATTTCTCAACTCACGCATGGACTTTCAAAATACAAACACACGACAAAATTCGTCTTGTTGATGTTAGGCTTTGTCTTTTTGACTATTGGTTTGGCAAATCCACAATGGGGTGCCAAGACCGTCAAAGCCAAAGCACAAGGCGTAGATATTTTCATGGCATTGGATATTTCGCAGTCGATGTTGGCAGAGGATGTGCGACCTAATCGTATGGAACGCGCTAAGAAATTTGCACAAGATTTTATTCGTTCACGTCGCGTTGACCAAGTTGGTATTATCGTTTTTGCAGGAAATGCTTTTCTCCAAATGCCCTTAACCAGTGACAAATCTGCCGCGAATCTTTTCCTGAAAACTGCCGACCCAAGTATGGCGCCTTCGCAAGGAACAGCCATTGGCGAAGCTATTAAAACTGCAGAAGAGTCTTTCTCAGAAGAAAGTGGAAATAGTAAAGTGCTCCTAATTATCACTGACGGAGAAAATCACGACGAAGAAACAATGACTGCTGCCAGAGTCGCTTCTGAAAATGGCTTGCGTATTTTCTCAATAGGCGTAGGTACATCAGAAGGTGGTTTTTTCCCTGATATTACAAGCAATCGTCGGGAGTATAAACGTGACCGTTCAGGACAGCCTGTTCGCTCTCGTTTGAATGAAGAGATGATACAGAGTTTGGCAGATGCAGGTAGTGGTTCTTCTTTTTTGTTGACGGATACAGATGCCGTTATAGAAGCATTAGACAAAGAAATAGCGAAAGTAGAAAAGAGAGATTATGAGGAAAACTCTTACACGGAATACGAAAGCCATTTCTCCATATTCATCATAATTGCTTTACTGCTTTTTATGATTGAATTCTTTCTTTCTTATCGGAAGAATAAAATGTTGGCAGGGAAAGATTTGTTTGGAGCATAATAATTTTGCCAAGATTGATTAGCAATACAACCATTTAGATAATAGAATCCTCTTTTACATGTAAAAGAGGAAATTTTGACTTTCGCAGACAAATATTAACTGATTTGTTTTTGTAAGGTTAAAAATTTATAAAAAGATGTGCTATTCGCTTACTTTTGCGTCTCTTTTATAGAATGCGGATTTTTTAGAAAGTTTGCAATACAAATTTGAAAGTTAAAAAAGGTGTTAGTTAATAAGCTACACCGTAGAAAATACAAAAACGAATTATGAAAAGATTGATGAAAATCTCTTTATTGGCAGTAGCCTTTTTGACATTGAGCATGAACAGCGTATTTGCACAAAAATACGGACACATGAATTCTGGAACTGTCTTGTCTGAATTACCAGAAACTAAATCTGCGGATACCCAGTTGCGTACTTACCAAGAGCAATTGATTAAGAAAGGGCAGGGAATGGCGACGGCTTTTGAAAAGGAATATACAGAATTTGCGCAGCAATATCAAACAGGTACAATAACGCCAGCAGTTGCACAAGCAAAGGAAGAAGAATTTCGTAAAAAGCAAATGGAATTGCAACAGTACGAGCAGAAAGTGATGCAAGATGTTGCTAAAAAGCGTGAAGAACTATTTACTCCGATTTTGAAAAAAGTACAGGATGCAATCGATGCTGTTGGTAAAGAACAAGGATACACAATGATTTTTGATACTAGTGCTATTGCTAATAACCCAATCGTTTTTGCAGCAGAAGCAGATGATGTAACTGCTAAAGTAAAAGCAAAATTGGGTATGTGATTTTTACGGTGGACAGTTTACGGTAGACGGCGGACGGTGCCGTTTTGACTTGTTCCGTCTCTGGATTTAAAAGCCCTTTTGACTCAGTCAAAAGGGTTTTTAAGTTTGGGTAGATTAGACAATAATCAATTAACAATAGACAATTCAAAGATGATTTTAATGGGTGGCTCGCCGAGTACGGGCAGTTCTCTTTTAGTAAATATTCTGAACCGACATTCCGAGATTTTCGCGGGCTCGGAGACTTATTTATTCCTACATAAGAGTTTGGCGGAGAATTGGAATGAGTATAAAAATCGTTTGTTGAATACGGGAAAAATACGCGGACTCAAATCGCCTGCATGGTTTCGTTTTAATGGTGTGTTATTGGAGAATGAGGACTATGCTTGGACGCGTTCAGAACTGAAAGATTTGATTGAAAAAACTCATACTTATGAGTCTTTTGTAAATGCTTTTTTTGCCAGACCATTAACACGCAATAACAAGTCCATTTGGATAGAAAAATCACCTGCGAATAGTTTTAATTTTAAATACTTCGCAGAGCGCAATCCAGAGACAAAAGTCATTCAAGTCATCCGTAACCCTTATGATACGGCGGCTTCTCTTTTTAAGCGCGGGAATGATGCGTGGTTTAGTGCAGGACGTTGTCTTTTCGCGAATGCACGGGCTTTGTCGGCGGCTCATTTGCCTAATTATTATTGTATTTTTTATGAGAATTTGGTTGAAAACCCAGCACAAGAAGTCTCAAAATTATTAGCATTTCTTAATCTTTCTACAGAAGTAAATTTATTAGAACCTACTGCCGCAGAACGTGCAAAAGTAGTTCAAATGCCTGGCTGGCAACACAATGAGCATGGCAAAATAGGAAAGTCAAGTATAGGGCGTTTTCAAAAGTTAGAAGCGGAAGAACAAGCATTACTTCGTGCTGCTTTTTCTTCTTTTGAACTCAATAAAAATTATGTTTTAAATCCTGATTTGTGTAATGCGGAACAGATTTTTGCGGCTTTAGGATATGATTATTTTCCAGAGGTTGTAAAGCCGTTTAAAGAAATTTTACATGAAGCGCGCGCGAAAGATATGTGGGCGCGGACTTGGCGTTTGTATCCGACGGGAATGGGGAATTATCCTGCGGAAATTGTGCTTTAGCACTTGAAGTCTTTTGTGTCTTTCTTGTAAGAAAAATTTAGACAGGATTAACGAGATTACAGGATTACCATTTTGACTTGTACCCATTTTGACTTGTATCCATTTTGACTTTTGAATTATGGAGCTTACGGGATTTGG
>CAZQTE010000040.1:0-11878 GCA_964595615.1 uncultured Saprospiraceae bacterium | reverse complement strand
CCATTTTGACTTGTATCCATTTTGACTTTTGAATTATGGAGCTTACGGGATTTGGTCAGAACAGGAACAAGTCAAAGCAGGCACAAGTCAAAATAGAAAATCCTGTCATCCTGTTAATCCTGTCTGAAAACTAAATAACGAAATCAGTTTTTGAATTAGAGATTTTAGTCTCACCCACCAAAAATAAAATTCTTTACATCTTACCTTACAAATTACGAAGATTTAAATCAAAGTACCATTCATGAGTCGTACTTCGTAAATCGTATTTCGTACTTCAATTCGTCGTCTTACCGGTTCGTAAATGCTCAGTAACCATTGAGCTTGGCAGCTAAAGTAGCCGCTACATTTTATCATCATAAAAAAGAATAAACTATGTTGGATTTGACCATCAGCGGTAAGGAATTTGCCGTGGGCATGACCGTCTTGGCGGGCACGATCGCTCTTGTAATTTTTGCTTTTCGGCTCTATTTGAAAAAGCAAAGTGAAGATTTAAGTGGGGAAGAAGTTTTACACCCAGCTGCACGTAATAAAAAGCCGCAAGTGGATGCATTGAGGTGGAGCGCGACTATGTTGCGTGGGGGACTAGTTGCTGCTTTGGCTATGACTGTTTTGGCTTTTAGTTGGACGACTTATGATACTGATGTTTATGTACCTGATATCGAAATTTGGGATGAAGATATCATTAATAATGTTCCTCCAACTACTGATTTTCCACCACCGCCTCCACCACCACCGCCACCGCCGCCAACTGTTGAGATTGTTGATGATCAAGAAATTGAAGATGAAGTGGAATTTGTAGATACAATGATTGATGCAGATGATAAGGTTGTTGCGCCAGAGCCAATACCGCAGCCAGAAGCACCCGCGCCACCTGTTTTTGTACCTGCACCTGTAGAGGAAGACGCGCCACCCGTTAGATTCGCAGAGAAAATGCCAATGTTTTCTTCTTCAAAGTGTGCTGGCATTGATACCTATGAAGATAGCAAGGCTTGTGCTGAAAAGGAGATGTTGCAGTTTATCTATAAAAATGTAAAATATCCTGCAATTGCACGTGAAAATGGAATTGAAGGGACAACAGTTATTCGCTTTGTTGTTTCTAAAACAGGCGAAGTTGAACAGGCAGAAATATTGAAAGATTTGGCTGGCGGTTGTGGTAAAGAAGCCTTACGAATTGTCAAAAAAATGCCTAAGTGGAAACCCGGACGTCAAGGTGGACGCAATGTGGCGGTTTATTTTAATTTGCCAATTCGGTTTAAGTTAGAGAATTAGGTAAGCAAGGGGTACGTAAGTCCTTTTTTATAAGCGGACTTACGTACCTTCGCTTTCATGTCTGCGAAAACAAAAAGAATACACGCCTTAGATGCTCTGCGAGCTGTGATGATGCTTTTGGGCTTGGTTTTACACACTTCTGCGTCCTACGGCGAGATTGATAAATTGGACGAATGGGGATTTCTTGACCCTCAGAATCGTCATTTGATTTTTGATGTTTTTTTGGGCTTGATACATCTTTTTCGGATGCCGATTTTCTTTGTTGTTTCTGGATTTTTTGGTGCTTTGTTATTTTACGAGCGCAGTCCGCGACGGATGTTTTCCAATCGTTTTCAGAGAATTGTTTTGCCTTTTATTGCGGCGATGATTGTCTTAACGCCATTTATTTATCTCTGTTTTTATTTTGCTATTGCGCGTATGAATGGTGTCGAAAATGCTTTTTTTGAGACTTGGAACTCAATGCAACTATCTTCCTTTTTTCCTTTGACGACTTCGCACTTATGGTTTTTATATTATCTCGCCTTATTGACTTTTACTACAGGAGGTTTAGCTTTATTATTGAAAAAACAAAAAAGAATAACAAGTCAAATTCGAGTTCTTTTTTTAGGGTTACATAAAAATTCTTGGCTGAAAGTAGTCTTGCTTACACTGCCTGTTTTCGCACTTTTCCATTTTATGAATGCTGTTGATGCTTACACCTCCATTTCGATAATTCCTGATTGGCGCACCTTTGTTTTTTATGGTATTTTTTACATTTATGGCTGGTTGCTCTTTAAGGAAAAACATCTTTTGCAGACTTTTAAAAAGCAATATTTGTGGTTTATTGTCTGCGGTCTCATCTGCTTTTTTATCAAAGCTTCCCTCTATTTATCTTTTTCACCAGAAGAAATGTTTTACCAAATTGTCATTTGCAATTCCTTAGGAGTGTGGTTTCTAGTCTTTGGATTAACAGGTTTATTCTTGACCTTTTTTGAGGAAGCTTCGGCAAGAATGCGCTATATTTCAGATGCGTCTTATTGGGTTTATTTGGTGCATTTGCCAGTTGTGATTTTTATTCCTGGTTTGTTGTGTGGCTATGATTTTTCAGTTTTTTTGAAATGGAGCATTACATTGAGTGTGACGACAATATTTTGCTTTTTAACTTATAAATATTTTGTGCGCTCGACATTTATTGGAAAGTTTTTGAATGGGAAATAGTATTTAGGAGTCAGGAGGGCTAAGTCCTACGCACACGTAAGTACAGCCTGACTCCTGACTCCTCGCCCCTGACACCTTTTACAAGGCTATCCTATCCGTCAATCGCTTCGGGCTCAATTTTTTCAAATCCAATTGAAATGAAATGCGATTCCAGTAGCTCGCACGTTCATCGGAGTTAAATGCTTTGATATTATTAGAACTAACGACAGGAAAGTAAACTCCAAAAATACCATTACCAAACTCCAATGCAAAACCACCATTCCACCAAAACTGTTCTTGGAAAGTTTTAACTTCTCCATTTATTTTTCGTTCAATAAATGCCATGTCAAAATACGGTTTGATAGGTAGATTACCAGGAAAGGCCTCTGGTAAATCTGCCTTGAAATTTAAAGCTATTAGAAGGCTATTACTACTGTAGCCGCCATTATCAGATTGTGAACTTGGAATAGCTACTTTAAAACCACCGTCACGCATACTGACTTGGTGAGAGAATAATCCAGCGTTATCATTACGCGCGAAAGACCAATCTTCGTACTTGTAATCATTGAAACCTGAGTAGCCTTGTCCAGATAGATTAAAAAGCCCGCTAGTATTTCTATCCGTAAAATCATTAATACCAATACCCGCAAATAGTCTAAAATCTATATTTTTTCTACTCGCATAAGTGTAAGCTAAGTTAATTTCTGGTTTGATTAAAATATAAGATTGATCAAGGTCAAAAAGAATATCACGCTTACCAGACTCTACCGTTAATTTGAAGGAGTAAGGATTAATTTTTTGCCTTTTTTCAAAACTGATAATGCCTTCTATGTAGTTGTTTTTAATAATATCAATGCCATTGAGTACGTTAACAGTATCAACTCTTATAATATCCAATTCTTCTTCGGTAATGAAACTTGAACGCAATTCTATCTCAAAAAAGTTATTATCAACAAAATCCTCTGCGCGGTATTTGACATAAGGTTTGAGCTTCGTAAAGCGCTGCTGAACGTCATATAATTCATTATAAAACAAATTAAAAGACTTTGCATCCAATCCCAATTCTACCCAAGTCCCCCCTTTCTCCTTAGAACTACTCCCCAAGTCCGCGCGATAAGATACATGTCCCAAACCACCAATTTCTTTAGATTTAAAACCATAAGCTGGCGCAATCATAAAAGTAAACGGACGCTCAGGTAAACGCCAATTGTGTAAGGCTAAACCCAACATTGGACCGTCATAAGCATTATATGCCGCAATTGGCAAATAAGCCATATATCGCTTGCGTGGATTTTCTAAACCTGCTAAGAATGTCAGGTTTGGTGGACGCATTTTGCTGCCTGTCGTCTTGATATTGTTGTTGCGATAATCAAACTCTAAAGTCTCATATTCCCCGTCGAGCAGGACTTGTGTGTAGTCGCCTTTTGGTATTTCTAAGTCTTTTTCTCCAGCAAAGCCGTCAAACCATTTTGTCATAACAACAGTCGTATCGTCTTTAATTCCATTCAAAGGAAAAGGCGCATCTGTTTCGCCAATATTTTCGATACTTAAAACATACTTATCTCCCTTCTCCGTGATTTTCCCAATTTTATAGTTTTGCTTTTTGGTTGACATCATAAAATCTTCCAAAAACCAAGTCAAATCTTTTCCTGTTTCTTGCTCCATGATGGCTTTAAAATCCTGTGGCGTTGGATGCTTAAATTTCCAAGCCTCATAGTAAGCTTTCATGGCGCGATCAAAGTTTTCTGTACCGATAGAAAGCTCTAATTGACGCAAAGCAATTGCAGGTTTTGAGTATGCGCCCAAACCATAATTGATACCACTCATTTTATCACTATCCAAATCTGGTGCTTGGGCGCGGTGCATACATTTTTGATGCATCAGACCTAAGTGTTCTGCGTCGTAAGGTGAATTGTTAATAAGAAATTTAGGAATACCAGCTTCATTCAAATCAAAACGTCCTTTCTCATAATTTTCGCGCATATAGCGAATTTCGTAGTAAGAATTCATACCTTCATCCATCCACGGATGCACGCGCTCATTTGTTCCTAATATTCCGTAAAACCAATTGTGTCCAACCTCATGCGTAATCACATCATCCAAACTCTTGGCATTACCCGACAAACCAATCACCGTAATCATTGGATATTCCATACCACCGCCCGCTGAAAGTGCAGATTGTACCGCCGTCGCGTGTGGATAAGGATATTCGCCAACATGTTCAGAATAAAATTTAACAGAACGGTCAACATAAGAAACTGCATCTTTCCACAAATGCTCTTCCGTGTGCGTAAACATCACATAGGTATCGACTTTTTTACCACTTTCTAACTCTACCGCACTTTGTCTAACTTTAAATCTTTTGTCTGCAAACCATGCAAAATCATGTACATTTTTAGCGGAATAATGAAGTGTTTTCATCTTTGGACTACTCGCAGGAAAAGTATCTAATTGCATCTGCATCCCGCGAATTGAAAGTTTTTTTGTTCGTGTCGGCTTTTCATAATTTTCAAAATAAGCATCTGTTTCTGCTACTTTTTTACGCAAAAACTCTTTCTCACTTGCTGTATTCAAAGTCCCCGTCGCACCCACAACATAATTCTCTGGCAAAGTAATATACACCTCAAAGCGACCAAATTCACTATAAAATTCTCCTTGGTCAAGGTAAGGCATTGGTTTCCAACCTTCTTTGTCAAAAACGGCTGGTTTGGGATACCATTGCGTCATTTGGTAAGACTGTCCGACATGACCAAGACGAGAAAAAGAAGAAGGAATATCTTCAACGAAAGGAATAGTAATTTCGGTTGTCGCGCCCGATTTTAAAGGCTCATTTAAAGTAACGACGACCATATCTGGCTGTTGGTCATAGCGTTTCCATTGCAATTCTTTTTTGTTAGAATAGAATCCAATTTCATCGAATCCTCCACGTTTTTCTGTATCCGCAAACCAAAATTTACTGCTGCCCTGACGCTTTTTTTGCTTCGCAAATGTGGTTTCTGTATTTTTATAAGCATTTGGCCACAAGTGGAAATAAATTTCGGTCAAGTCGGTAGGAGAGTTGTTGACGTATTCAATGAGTACTTCGCCCGTTAGACTATGCGCCTCATCGTCCAAAGTTGCTTTGATTTTATAATTGACTTCTTGTTGAAAATAGTCTTGTGCAAAAATTGAACAGGAGAATAAAAGTAGGAAAGTAGTAAGGAATGATTTCATTTTGAAAATTGTTTGAATGAGAAATTCCTTGCAAAGATAGTTTGAAGTATCAGGAAATTATTAATCTGACTTAATTTTCCTTTTTTTATCAAAAACTGAACAATAGCGTAAGCTGCAACGTTGCCAGATAAAGATGAATTAAAATAATAAAATGATAATAGTAAAATCTGTAATTAATTTGTTTTTTAATTTTTTATTTTGCATATTTGTTTGTGTTTAGTTATGAAATCCGATTTTGCTAAGTGCTTTTTTCCGAACATTAAAGAAAAAATCGGAACTCCAATCATCCTTCTATGGCTCCTATTGAGACATAGTTATTCATATTCACTAAAACCATTTACCATGAAAAAAATTAGATTTTTTCTCCTTCTTTCTTTCTTTCTTTCTCTGTCTCGCTTATGAGTCAGTCTTTTCCAGATAAAGCCCCTTTAGACGGTATTATTCTTGACGGTCAGTTAAGCAGTACCGAAAGCTTATGGTCAAAAGACCGTAAAACTGTTTATACTATAAATTGGTTTAAACCTCACCGAATTTATTCGGGGGATGCCTCGCCTACTGACTCTATTCCTGTGTTGACTCTTGGAGGTGCTACTGATGAGGGACTTATGGTAGTAACCCACTCTCTGAATTTTCATTATGGTTACAACTACATGTTGTCTTTAAAATCTTGCTTGGATTGCCTTGATGATATGCCAGCCTATCTAACAACACGAGTTGCCGCAGATTTTAACCGCAAACATTACCTTGCTGCTAAGAAAATTTGGGAAACAAAGCCTAATCTTTCCAAAAAAGAAAAGGACTGTGACCCTACCGACGGGTATTTGCGCATGAAGTTTGGGAACGTTTATCTAAATCCTGGACCGGAGTTTATTACTGGTCATCTTGATTTAAAATTACGTACCGAAAATTCCTACAATGATTTGTATTCTTTGATTTCAGAAATAAAGTACGATACAAATGTTTTTGGAGATTATGCCGTTGGGTCAGAAAGCCTGCAAGTTAATCCAACTGACTCTGTCGTTTTATCAGATTACGCTTTGTTAAGTCAAGACCTACAAGCCAATAAGGCTGATTTTAGTTTCCAGCGAAATCAACAAGCGGCACAATCCATAGTGATTTCACCAGACTATCAATCTGTTCTTCGATTGAGTTTCACAATTCCTGCATCATCATTAGATAATTTACCTGAAAAATTAAAAGATTTATTTGAACTAATAGATTTATCAGGAGAATTTATGTGTGATGGGCGGATATACCCCTTTGATAGAATCGAAATCGAAGACTCGACTATTGGAGTCCAGATAGAAGGTATGACTTCGAGTATTTCTTACAGTATAGTAGGCATGGAATATGATGACTCCAATCCTACCGATTTGACTTATACGTTTACGGTCATGGCTTCTTCCACGAATTTGACGCATTTAAAGGAAGCTTCTTTGCGTTTTAGTCACAATACAACTGCATTCGTTGCAAATCATATCAACAATGGTCTCTTGACAATAATAGACGCACCAGGAACTATATATACAGAGTTTATTGATGATTTTGCAGTCTCAGCATCACAACTTGATGCTAATTCTTTTCGCATACTTATCTTTGATGATAATCCTAACACGCCAATTGGAGAACTTCCTCTTTTAGATGAGACGCCAGTACCTCTGATACGTCTGCGTATGCGAGTCAATGACTGTGAAGAGAATCCAGAGTTTGCTTTCTTGGAAAGTGAAATGCAAGAGGAAAGCTTTTTTTATGACCCGATTAATGATTTTGCATTGTTCAGTTACGTTGATGTGATGACGAGTGAGCCATTAATTGTGCCTCTTTGTGGGTGTGACGACCAGCCTGATATTGATACTTATACGGAGGATGAACTTGTTGCGGGTGACGGGCAAGTGCTTACTATTACGGGGAGTAACTTTGGAGTTTTTAATCGGGGAATGCCTGGGGAAGGAGGAACGGGAAGTTCTGTACTTTTTACGAATGCAGATTACCAAGGAACAGGAGATGTCACTCATCCTGAATTTATAGCTGCTGGACTACGAGATTTTATTATTGATGATGTACTTAGCTGGACAGATGAGGAGATTCAAGTGAAAGTTCCTTCGACAGATTGGCAAACGGGAATCCCCGGAAAAGCTGGGTCAGGAAGATTTATCATTCGAAATGGATGTAACATTGAAAAACAGTCTGGTATTTTACAAAAATTGAAAATACCATACTCTCTTCAAAATTATCGAGAAAGTAATGAAGGGAGAGCGTTAAAACTTGGTTTAAGGCAAAATAACGAAGGAGTTAATGGTGATGAAAACGGCTATCATTTCAAGTTGACTCAAGAATTGGAAGATGAGGCAGTATTAGATATAAGACAAGAATTTACTAATGCGCTTTCTGATTGGTGTAACGAAACCAGCATTAATTTTAAATTGAAAGAAGGTGTTGATGCTGTTAATACCTATGATAATGATGATAATAGAAATAGCGTTACTTATTTTGACTCCGATACAGGAGGCGGTGCAATGATAACTGGTATTTTATATTATAAAATTACTTGTGGCAATCCAGGAGAGGAAAATGATGCTGGCTACATCATGACAGATATTGATTTTAGGATTAATAAAGCGTCGATAGATGCAGACGCGGATGAAAGTCTTTTAAGAAAAATATTAAGACATGAGCTTGGACACGCACATCAACTTGGTCACGCTTTGGATAAAGCAGGTACTCCTAAGCCATTAATGGAGCCTACTATTAATTCAAATTCATCAGGTACAATACAAGATGATGATTCTGCTGGAGGAAATAGAGTCTTTGCAACAAGTGCAGCAATAGTTGAAAAAGGATGTTACATTGGTATCCCGAGCAATGGTGTTCCTGTTATTCCTATGTCAACTGGTGGCTGTGGAGAAACCGTAGAGGTAAAAGAAGTATTCTCTTCAGGTGAGATAGAGGTATTTCCTAATCCAACTCAAGATGAAATTATCATTTCCGCGCACTCTGGTTTAAGTTCATTTGAATATGAAATTTATTCAATTGCAGGTCATAGACTATTAACTGGAAGTTGTGACAATAGTAATTGTCTCATAAATATTCACGAGCTACCTAAAGGTACACACACTATCACGATTACAGCTGAAAATTTTCTCACAACCGCCAAAATTGTAAAATTATGAAAACGCAAATACTAATTTCAGTTTGCTTTTTTATACTTTTTTCGGCAATGACCTGTGAAAAAAAATCTCCAGTAATAGCTGGAAAACCTATAGCTGTGGAACAAGATGAACCTATAACAGATAGTCCAACATTCCGCAACGACTTACCGCTACCGCCACAAGGTGAATGGCGTAATTTAGATGTTTCGACATTAGATACCTGTCGTAGTATTCTTTGGAAGTACCTAAGAAATATGTATCCGATATATGACGATAACTTCTGGAATTATGAAATTTACTCTGTTATTGGAGAGCCAGAACATGACATGATGCTCGGATTAAGATATCAAGACCGTTACGGTTTTTTCTTCCGCGATACCATTTTAAGAAACGGAGGCGCATCACCTCCTGAAGGGATGACTTGCGCACCGATTGATAGTACCTTTTTCTATGATGCAGTCGGTAATCCAACTTGTAAATCTTTTAATAAAGGAAATAAATACACAACATTTGTTTACTACGTGAAAAATCGTTGGCGAAGCGGACCCGTCCCCTTTATTTACGAAGATAATCCTGAAAATGGACAGAGATGTGATATTTATCATTTCGACTATGCTTCATTTCTAAGATGTCAATTTGACTGGGAGACAGGAGAGTTGATGTATATTGACTGGCACTAAATAATTCAGCCGAGAATACTTATATAGTGTTCTCGGCTGTTTTTTAATATTACAATTTAACTTCTAACGCCCCCCATAAGCAGGCTCAATCCCTCGCAAACGCACATTTTCCGTCTCATAAACCCGACCCTTACGAATAAAAGTCAAACTCACCAAGTCGCCAGGGCGAAAACGCGCAATCTGCTCCTGCAACTCAGGCGTAGAGTTAGTTGAAACATTATTCACTTTTGTGATGACATCTCCTTCGCGTAGACCAGCTTTTGCCGCTGTACTTCCCGAATTTACGCTTGAAATATAAACTCCATTCAAAGAAGATAAACCCAATTCTTCTGCAAAACCAGTATTCAAATCTCGAATAGAAACACCCAAAAGAGCGCGTTTCACTTCTCCAAAATCCTTTAAATCCATAATGACTTTCATCGCTAGGTTAGAAGGAATAGCAAAAGAGTAACCAGCATAAGCACCTGTTTCTGATAGAATAGCTGTGTTGATACCGATAAGTTCTCCGCGTGCGTTAACGAGTGCGCCACCTGAGTTTCCTGGATTAACTGCCGCATCTGTTTGGATAAAACTCTCGATGCCGTAAGCATTTTCGATGATGTCTATATTTCGTCCTTTTGCGCTGACGATACCCGCCGTTACGGTAGATGCGAGATTAAAAGGATTACCAACAGCTAAAACCCATTGTCCCACTTCTACATTGTCAGAATCTCCGCTGCGGACAGGTGTATAGTTATTGCCATTGACTTTTAGTAAAGCTAAATCTGTCGTTGGGTCTGTGCCTACAACTTTAGCGACCACTTCTTGTCGATTAGCCAAAGTTATGGTGAATTCGCTGCCTCCTTCGACAACGTGATAATTGGTCACAATATATCCGTCGCGCGAAATAATGACGCCACTTCCCGAAGATGCGCGATATTGACCTTTATAAGACGTGATATTGACCACCGAATTGGTGACACGCTTGGAGGTTTCGACAAAATCTTCAGTAGGAACAATCATTGGTTTGCTATTTACGATAGGTTGTTCGTAAGCAGCTAACATCGGTTTCGCATCAACTTTTTGTACCATTACCATGTCGGGTTGATACGCACTCTTGAACAGGAGAAAGGAGGCAGCAGAACTCAATAATGCCGTAAAAACGACGGTTAGTATCAGTAAAACAGGATTTTTCATATTGTGTATTTTTTTAATTGTCGGTTGTCTGCTCTGCGGATATTAGTTTTTTATGAGAAGAAATACATAGAGAGTCTAATGTCTAAAATCCAATATCTAATATCTCAATAGAGGATAATTAAACGAAAGACAAGGCTTTGCAGTTGTAGGCTGCTGCAAAATATGGTATTAAATAAAAGTTAAAGCTAAAAATGAAAAAAGGTGAGTGCTAAGAAGAAGGCGAAAAATATTCTGCTTCGTGTCAGGTAACGGTCATTTAAATTTCACAAAAGAAGGAGGATTGAGTCGGTGTACGGAAATGCCAAAAAGAAATGCCCGTTACCTTTTGCTTGATTAAAAAGGTAACGGGCACTATTTTTCCTCAATTTATCTGGAGAAAACGATACTTGGTAAGCTATTCAAAAATGAAGTGACCGTTACCAAGCGTAGGATTTAAGCTGCTACTAAATCCATAATTTGCGAAGCATGCGTCTTCGTCTTCACTTTAGTAATGACATGCGAGATAACACCATTTTCATCAATGATATAAGTTGAACGCAATACGCCGTCATATTCACGACCCATGAATTTTTTCAAGCCCCAAGCATCAAAAGCTTTCAATACTGTTTTGTCTTCATCAGCTAAAAGGGGAAATGGGAAACTAAATTTTTCGATGAATTTAGTATGTTTCTTAGGACTATCAGGACTCACGCCCAAGAGTTCAAAACCCTGCTTTTGTAATTCTGCATAATTATCACGTAAATCACAAGCTGCCGCAGTACAACCTGGCGTATTATCTTTTGGATAAAAGAATAATATTAATTTTTTGCCTTTGTAATCAGCAAGTGAGATAGTTTCGTTTTTCTCATTAACTCCTGTGAAATCTGGGGCTTTGTCGCCTACTTTTAATGCCATTTTATACTTTGTATTAGAATAAATTTGAATTGTTGGAGTAGTTTGAAGCGTTATATTTGTTCTAATACGCTTCGTCGTACCCCATTTCTGTCATTGTTAACAGTCAAATTTTGACATTGTTTAGACTTACAAAATTTGTTTCCAAATGACCAAAAACCAGCTTAACCAATAACCAATAACCAATAACCTACTTCCGAACAGGCTTATACCGCGACCCGTCCAAAATCTCCTGCGCATCAGCTATCTGCATCAAACTCGCCAAACTCGTCTCAGGATTACGCGCCATGTAAGCCCGTACCATTTGCCAACCGATATAATTAG
>CAZQTE010000039.1:0-21942 GCA_964595615.1 uncultured Saprospiraceae bacterium | reverse complement strand
TTAATTATGAACAGATTAACTATGAACTCCGTCTCATCAATGCGTTACTGAGACAAGGTTCATAGTTAAATCGTTGGTAGTGGGTGAAAACGACTGATGCATACCTTTTACTCACAAGGTGACTTTGAGTCACCACGTGAGCATCCACCATTTTAACCCATTATCAAATCGTTCATAGTTCATATTTCATATTTAAAATTACTCCTTCACCACTCTAACCACCTGATTAAACTGTGCATCACGCAAACGCACAAAATAAACACCAGCAGGATAAGGCACAACCGACAAACGGTTACGCAATACGCCACTGTAATTAATCAAACGGTCTGATTTAAGAATACGACCCGCAGCATCCATAATGTCAATACGCATTGTATTTACATCTGGCAAACCACGTACTTCCAACATGAATACACCATTGGTAGGATTTGGTAAGATTTCTACACTGACTCCAAAGTAAGTATTTTCTACCGCGACCGTAGCGTCTATCGTAACATCAATTGTCTGTACACAACCAATAGCATCTGTTACATAAACCGTATATTCTCCATCATCTAAGCCTTCGAATACATTACCATCTTGATAATTTTCTCCATCAAGACTATACGTGAAATCTCCATTTTCACCCGCTGCAGTAACCGTAATTGTTCCATTATCAGAATTATTATTATCGGACGGAGTGACTTCTACACTGGCAGATAAAACACATAAGGAAACTTCGACAGTGATAGTCGTGGAGCAATTATTCGCATCTGTTATAATTACATCATAAGTGTCTGCTGTCAAATTGTTAAAAGTGTTACTTCCTTGGAAATTAGTACCGCCATCAATACTATATTGATAAGGGGCACTACCATTAGTAGGTTGCACAGTAAGTGAACCGTCACCTACACCTGCGGCACTTTCGTTTGTTACAAAGAAATCTCCTGTAATCATGCAAGCGAAATCAGCGCAAAATTCTACTTCTAATTGAGCTCCAAAATTTGGATCACCGAGACTATAAAGAATTACACCGTCACTTACACGTGTGATATTAAAGGTACCTTCAACACCATTAAATTGAATGCCATCTCCAAAAGAATCGAAAATTTGGAAAGTATAACAGGCGTCAGGAATACACCATTGTTCTGTATAAACATTTTGTGCTTGTGTATAAGGTCCTCCTTCAAAAATAATATTACCAGTATCGTCTGCAAGCTCCCAAGTCGTTTCGCCTGGATAGTTATCAGTTAAAAGGAAGAATTCGATTTCTATTCCACTATCAATCAGCATTTCAAAATCACGCATGATATTATTATCAGACTCATCTTGGTCAAGTTCACCATTTGGTAGAGCAACTGTAACTGAAATTGTATTCGTTCCGTCGACTACATCTGTAGAACTAATTGGAATAGACTCTGTCTCGCCAGGCTGTAAACTACCAGTCCAGTTGATAACAATAGGAGTGTTAGTATTTATTTGATAAGTGATTTCTGCACTTGTCATAATTTCTTGCCCTGCATTTTGCAGAAGAATGCCTCCTATAAATTCTGTTGAACAGTTGATATCATCGACGCCTTCAACGCCTACTACCGCAGCATCATAACGAGTCAGTTGAGTCACAATTGCTCGTAAAGTATCATTAAAAAATGCGGTGTCCTGTGCCCATTCTGTATAAACAATAAACTCATAATCGCCTAAGGCAGACATATCTTCTGTTGTCGTGAATGTATGTTCTATGGTTTCATCTGGCTGAAGGATTGTACTGATTGTCTCAGTTTGTACAGTCGCTCCATTCATTGAATAAGAAACAGTGAATTCTTCGGAGGGATTAAAACCATAATTGCGTAACTCTACTGTAATTGACTCATTATCAGTAAGTAAAGCGGAGTTTTGAGGAGTGATTAATACTTGCGGACCCACATCAAAAGTATCTTTGCGTAGTAGAGTACTCATGATTTTTGTTCCCCAAATATCGCTTTTCATATACTCTCCTGTAAACCAAAATGTACGGTCATCTACAGGGTCAAGAGTCATACATGCATAGTCACCCCAACGACTACCAAAGTAAATCTCTTGTCCTTCTGCAAACTCATATTCCGTTATGGTCATCTCACCAAGAGGATCACCTGATAGACGTCCTGTAAAACGTAAAGACGGCTCAGATAGCTCACCTGCAACAGTGTAAGCTAATAAAATATTTCCGCTACCATCCATATTGATACTACCCATGAAACGACTATCCGCATCTGGAGCGATTGTGCCTTCTTGGTATAATGCCCAATCATTTTCATCTTGCTTTCGTAATTCTACCCAACGTACACCTGCATGATTGGTGTCATCTACATCCACTGAAAAATTGAAAACAATCGACTCATACGAGCCAAAATTTCTATAATTTACACGATACATTATTACTTGTTGTAGGGCAGAGAGTAAAGTTCCATCGGCTTGTGGTACACAGTTGAATATATTGTTATCACACAATTCTGAATCAAAAGCAGCTAGTGGAATAATGGTTGGATTGGCTACTGTAGCAGCACTCGGATTAGCCCAATCAATAGTTGTTTCCCATACCTCAACAGCGTCCTCTCCCTCGCCCCAAGCGTCATCACGAATTCTTAAAGAATAGTGAGGGCTGCCTGCTGGTGGAGGTGTTGTTCCATTTACAGTAGCAGGACTGGCAACTTGAAAAACACCATTGGCTCCAAACTTAGTCATTCCTCCCAGACGGACGACTTGTGCCGTATTATCTCCTGCCAAAATAGCTGAACGGTCTAATGCATAGACGGGAATAAAATTATCTATAAATTCATTTGTGGTAATGTAATAAGAGTTATTCCAGATACCGTATTTAGGATAATCAGGTAAATCTGGCGATTGGATTTCATAAACATTCCAAGTTCCTAATGGGTCATTTGTATCAGAGACTGCAAACAACATTATGTTCGTTCCAAATGTACCTAATTCAGAGATAAACCACCGGTCTGCTTCATTATCCCACAAAACAATAGGGTCACCAAGTCCCGTAATATTGAATTCGGTCCAGAAATCATTCAACTCGACAACATCTTGAACGATATTTCCTGCCTTGTCAAAAATGGTCATGATAGCCCCGTTACCAGAGTTTATTAATTGAATAACGTGATTTGGACTAACATCCATACTTGGGTCTGGAGGCATAGTACCAGAGTCGTTAGAGTCCATTCCTTCAATGACAAGATTTGGTTCTACATCCAGAGTTAAGTCTTTAGTTAATGACAATTGGTACAATGGGTCACCTTCTTTTGGTAATGCAGTCGCCTTCATTGGTGAAGGCATAAGGCTATTACTTTGAAAATTAGGTATTTCCTTAAGTGCTTTTGATTTCTTTTTAGTGTTCAGATTGCTTGGTGCATCGCCTGAAATCATTTCACTGACGGGCTTTGTTTTTCCTAATAATCTGGCTGTTGTTACTTCGGTTTCGAGCTCATTAGTTTTTAAAATGGCATTTTGTGCGTTTAAACTATTAAAGCATAATACCGTGAGAAGAGCGAAAATTAGATATCTCATTTGTGAATTTTGGTGATGGATAGATGAATTTTAATGAAGTTAAGTAAGTGACGTTATTTATTTGGATAAAATTTGAAGGCAAGATTTTTTCGATAGTTTTCTTTTAAAAATCGTTGCATAGTCTGCACTACGGAACTATTTTTAAGAGGAAAATAGCGGAATAAAGATGTCTTCAAATTATCCAAATAAATAGTGTCACTTACTTATATTGTAACTCGTGTAAATATAATACTCTAAATGAAATTTTTGTGCTGGATAGCTGATAATGGCGGACTCGTGTCAAAGAATGTTTCTTTTATGCTTTAAATTATAATAGAAATTACAAAAAGTGACTAAAATGCACTGTAAATTAAATTTCTTTGATTTTTCCGCGCGCTTCTTTTCTGCGATAGCGACGTTAAAAAAATGAACCATACTAATGCTTGAATTTATAAATACTTGACAATGTATCGGGAAGCTCGCTAAAACTGTCAATTACTTATAAAATTAGACTTTGGACGAAAGATTTTAGATGTTAGATTACTGAATAGTAACATTAATTTTAGACTGTCAGATTAAAAAACGATATGGTAACAGTCACTTTCAAAGTGCCTGTTACCTTTTGAAAAACGAAATATCAATCTTCAAACTGATTATCTATTAATTCGTATTTAATTGACTATCAAAATTTTATAAAGTCGAAAAATTGATTTTTCACTTGAAGAGTCTAACATCTAAAGTCTAATATCTTTTGTCCAAAGTCCAAAATTATAAAACCAAGCACTAAGTTATTTTTTGACCGTTCTTTACTGTGTCTATGAATTTTTATCTTTCTTTGCGGATTATTTAACTTAAACAAATAAAAAAATGAAGATTTCTCATCTTTTTCTCTGTACACTCCTTTTTATTTTTAGCTCTTGTGACGATGAAACACCCGAACCATTACCTGTAGAGACGATAGGTTTGATGACTGCAACTGTTGAAGGAATGGAAATAAAAAGTACTCTTGGTACAAGTAATATTCAACAACTAGGAACTACTGGACAGCAGTTTAGCATGACTGGTCCAACAGGAATTAATCCACTTACTGCGGGATTTCTTAATTTTAACTTTTTCCTTCCTGTTGATGAAGATTTGGAAGTAATGTCTTACTCTTTTGTAGATGCAGATTGTACTGTTACTGGAGATGTTACGGAAATTTGCGGAACAGTAAATGTTAGTGCAACGGCAATTGAACTTGATGAAGGTTATTCTTCCTCTTGTACAGGTTGTTCTTTAGATATTACTATAACAGAAGTTGATTTTCAGAATGAAGGTCGTATTAAAGGTACTTTTACTGGTATGGTAGAAAGTGTTGCTTCAGGTGATATTGTTCCTTTGACAGCAGGTGAATTTAATGTTGTAGTGACGGAATAGAGTCTGAAAACTAGTGAAAATAAAAGGCGTGTTTCCCATTGGAGACACGCCTTTTGTCTTAGGAACGCGACAGAAATAGATTTACATTTTTGAGAAACAAAAGGTCCGAATAAATAGTGTCATGCACTTACAGAATGTAAATTTATTTTTGATGCGTTCCTTATTCAAATAGCGTCCTATACAACTCTTCAATCTTCGCGACCGTCTTCACTTCAATATTATACTTAGTCAAATCAAGTCCTTTTGTATTATATTTTGAAATGAAAATCTTCTTAAATCCTAAACGGTCTGCCTCTTGAATACGTTGGTCAATACGACTGACTGCACGAATCTCGCCAGACAAGCCAACCTCACCAGCAAAACAAAAATCATTAGGCACAGATACATCTAATAAGCTAGAAATCAAGGCGCTAAGAATAGCTAAGTCAATTGCTGGGTCATCTACACGAATACCTCCAGCTAGATTTAAAAACACATCATTCTGAGCAAAAGGAAAACCACAACGCTTTTCTAAAACTGCTAAAAGCATCCCCAATCGACGTAAATCAAAACCTGTAGCAGACCTTTGAGGAGTTCCATAAACAGCCGTACTTACTAATGCTTGCGTCTCAATCAACATCGGACGCATTCCTTCCATTGTTGCAGAAACTGCCGAGCCACTAATTTCTTCTTCCGTTTGAGAAAGCATTAATTCTGAAGGATTGGAAACCTCGCGTAGTCCGTCCGATTGCATTTCATAGATACCCAATTCATCCGTAGACCCAAAACGATTTTTGATAGTCCGCAATATCCGATAAGTATAGTTTCTATCTCCTTCAAATTGTAAAACCGTATCAACGATATGTTCTAATAATTTTGGACCCGCAATGGAACCTTCCTTGTTAATGTGACCAATAATAAAAATTGGAATACCAGACTCTTTTGCAAAACGCTGTAAATCACCCGCACATTCTCTTACTTGCGAAATACTACCCGGCGTACTATCAATATGTGGAGAAGCTAAAGTCTGAATAGAGTCAATAACTAATAAGTCGGGCTTCTCTGCTGTTGCATGCTTAAGTATTTTTGCTGTATTTACCTCCGTGAGAATGAGGCAGTTAGACGCAACATTAGCGACTCGGTCAGCACGCATTTTTATTTGTTCCTCACTCTCTTCACCTGATACATAAAGTACTTTTGCAGGAACGCCAAGTGCAACTTGTAACATTAAGGTTGATTTACCGATACCAGGTTGACCACCTATAAGTACCAGTGAACCAGCTACAATCCCTCCTCCCAATACACGATTCAATTCTTCATCATGTGTCACTAAACGTCGTTTTGACCCTCCCTTAATCTCTGGTAATGGAATTGGTTTTGGGTCACGATTGACTGCACCGACACCTTTCCATGCTGCACGTTTTTGTTCTGCGGGTGTTTCTTTTGTGACGACTTCCTCTTGATAGGTATTCCATTCTTCACAGGCAGTACATTTTCCAACCCATTTAGGAGAGGTCTGTCCACAGTTTGTACAGACGAATATTTTTCTAATTTTTGCCAATGCGCAAGTAATTTATGTAGTTTATAAAATAAATAAGGTTCGTTTATAACCGTATTTTGTACCTTGATAATCTAAAACAAGTTTTTTGCTTTGATTTGAAAATAAAAATAAAAAAAAATATTAAAATTGTGACTTGGTAGAATAAAGCTAGTCTTAAGGATGTAACAATTATGAAGATATAAATGCTTTAATTAAATGAAAAAGGATTTAATAAATATTTTCTCAAACATTTCATTTACATTTTCGTTACAAATAAGGAATACAACGGGTAAACATTGTTTCACTCGTCAATAATATAAGCCTTCAATTTATTTTGATGTGCAAAATGACAGTAAAATCTGTCATAAAGAATGTTTTCATTTGGTTTTTTGGGGTTATACAGGGTGCTGCTTTAGGGCAGTGACCCTGTCTTTTTTTATAGCCATTATTTATCCTTTTAGAGGATTTAAGAAACCTAAGAACTTTCCAATCATTCCATAAGTCTTCATTTTTCTTCCGACCTTTTTTTCTACCTTTTTAGCTTCTGCTTTTAATTCTTTGATATATGGCTTTTTAGCTGTTTGAGCAAAAAAGCCAATTTTCTCTGTAAGACTCATGCCTTTTACATTCCCTTCCAAGCTTTGTATAATTTTCCCAATTGACTTTTCATTTTGCTTCGCAAAACGGTCTACAAATTGCCCCGTCTTCTTAGGATTGATAAAAACTAAAGACTCTTTTAAAGCTTTAGTCGTTGTCGTCGCTAAGATTTCCAATTTTTTATCAGGACTCATTTCTGAGTTCGCCGCCTGTTCTAATGCAGAAGTAAAAGGTGCTAATCTTTTATTGACATTACAACTAGTAAAACTAATTGCTGTAAAAGCTAAGAATACTAAGATTAAATTTTTCATATTGTTATTGTGTTGAATGGTTAAATACCGCGTAATAAATGTGCTAAAAAGTTCTTGACAGAATTAACGTTTTAACAAAAAACTACTTTTTCTTAAAACGTTCCATCTTCTTCAAAAATTCTTCTCCTTTCTCCTTTTGTCCTGCAAGAGAATAAATTTCTGCCACTAAAAGCTGACCATTTCTAAAGCTCGGTTTAATTTCTAAAGTCGTTTTTGCATAATCTAAAGCCGTTTTTAAATCACCAGCTTCCATCGCAAGAACACCTAAATAAAAGTAAGCAATGTAAAACTCGGAATCCGTTGCAATTGCCTTTTCAAAAATATCACGCGCTTCATTAGAGCGATTCATACCAGCTAAAGCAAGCCCTTTGAAATACATTGCAGATACATTTTCTGGAGCAATATTGATAGCCTGTTCTGCGGAGTAGAGGACTTTTTCATAGTCCTTAGAGCCATAGTAAGCATCCGCCATTCCTAACCATGCTTGTTCGTTATCCACAT
Organism: uncultured Saprospiraceae bacterium; assembly: GCA_964595615.1. Lineage (GTDB taxonomy): Bacteria > Bacteroidota > Bacteroidia > Chitinophagales > Saprospiraceae > JAHDCG01. Next base: position 14,088 of record CAZQTE010000039.1, on the reverse strand, counting down.
TCGAGGTCAATTCTTTCTGAAATTGGTCGATAGCATAAATTGTATCACGTCTTTGCAATGCCTTTTCCGCTCGATAGGTATACTTGTCTTTGTCATTAATGATTATAGATAAAGGCACTCCATTTGCGGAGACGGTATGCACAGCTTTAGAAGGTGGAAAAGATTTTAATAATTGTCCCGCATTAATGAAACGTGTAGGGAAAATTGCATAATCCCATTCTTTAGAATAGCGACCCTGAAAGCGCGTGTATTTTGTTTTTACCTTATCATATTTTTTCAAATAAACATCTGCAGGATATTGAAAACTAGAAGCTATGATTACTGTGTCTTTCATGTTGTCGGACACGATATTTTCATTCTCTAACCACTGGACAGCTTGCTTTACACTGAGTCCCCAATAGTCTGTTTCGTAATGACCGTAATTGCCAGATATACCTCCAGCCAACGGTTGAAAATAGGTATAAGGATAAGCAGAGTTTTTAATAATAAAAAATGCAGGTTCGAGCATTAATAAGGCTAAAATTCCATATAAGCCATACTGCAAATTTTTCTTACCTATAGCTAATTTATCTAGATTTATCCAAAATAAAACAGCTGCGACAACCATAGGTGGATACACAAAAATCAAGTGTCTCCAACCGTCGTGTAACAAACTTTCTTTTGCTGCAATAAATGCCAGTGGAAATAATGCAACGAAATATAAAAGGCTGATAAAGAGCGATTTATCTTGAGAAATGTATTTTTTGATGAATAAGAAACTACCAAAAAAACCAAGTGTTACAAACAATGGAATCGTTCGATACATCCACATTGGCAGATAGTACCACGGCTCGCTATCTGTCATAATACTTTCGCCCGCAAATAACACACGAATGCGTACACCCAACTTGGAAAATTCACCCAAAGCCTCTAGTGGATGCGCAATTGGACTGACCAGCCCAAAAGGCCAAAAAAGCAATCCTAAAATATAAGATGCGCCAATCAATATTGCGCCTGTTTTTAGATAAGAAAGTAATAAGTTTTGTGTTGTTTCTAGCTTTCTTTTACTCCAAAAATCCATTAAGAAAAATAATCCTAAAAAGCCAAAAATCATCAAGCCACCTGCCCGCGTCGCAATAGCCAAAGCTGTACCGAGCACAAAACCAAGCATATTTTTACGTGTTGGGTTTGGCATATTTTTCATCAACTGCATGAGAAAGTAAATCGCAATTATATAACCCGCAGCAAAAGGAATATCTTTTGGGTTCATCAAGGAGTGACCTAAAAATCTGGGAGATAGAAACAGAAAGAGAAGAGTCAGTATAGCTGCCTTTCTTCCTGCTAATTCGCGCGCTATTGATGCCGTAAAAAACATAGCTAAAAAGCCCAAAATCGCATTAAAAAGATGCCGTACATGATGATAACCAGCATCCCATTGGTCGAAACCTAAGGTTTTATTGACTAAGCCTGTCGTCAAATCAAAAAATCCGCCGTAATAATGCATTTTTCCTTGAGGAACATCTAATGCAGATTTATCCTGTCCAAAAGAAGTGTAAAAGTTAACCAATTTATCAGAATAATCATTCTGAAATTTATCGTCTCCGTTGACGCCACTTTGTAAGGCCAGAAATAGTGTAATAACTAAAATTACGACACTTAATATTTTAAAAATACGGTCATAGAAAGCAGCATTTTCCTTTAGTTGATTTTCTGGAGAGAGCACTACATCAGGTGTTGTAATTTTCTTCGCAGGAATGGAACGTTTTTTCTTTTGCTTTTTTGCCATAAGTCATTTAATGCTCAGTTTGAAATTTGAGCGAAGATAAACGATTTGAGATAAGCGAAGTAAAATATACTTGTAAATCTATAAATTACAGTATATCAAGCTTGTTAAGCCGAAAATTTATGAAGTGAAAAAAACAGGAGAACTTTCTGTGATTATGTATTCAATAGGTTATTTATACCCCATTTTTAAGCAAATGTGTATATATATTTAATTTAATATAACAAAAAATAAAATATTTACGTAACAGTTTAACAGATAAAAAAAGCTGGATGATATAATATCACTCCATTAGCTTTCTTTTATTTTACCTCTATTCTGTTTTGTTTCTTCAAAATTAAATTTAACTATCCTAGTTAAATTTTTAATACTTACAGAAAAAGGTGTTTTTTTTTGAAATTATCATCCCTTTAATTACAAATAACATTGATAATGGAATAACTAAAAAATTGGCTTAATACTTCAAGTATTTACTTGTCATTTCAGCCATTCTTTTAGTTTTTATTCTCTTATCTAATTTGCTTAAAAAGAGAAAAATGAAGCACTTAATTTACTTGCTTTTCTTAGCTTTATTGTGTCTTCCTGAAAAAATGTCTGCTGAAGGTTCAGTAGACTTTGTGGAAGATGCTGGTCATCGATTGATGATTCGTACAGATGTAGACCAACAGATTAAAGTTTATGCTGCTGCTGGAGAGTTTATCAATTTTGGTACGAGCCACCTCAATATTGAAGGAGGTTATGCAGAAATATACCAACCAGACGGCACTTTATTCGGTACTTATGACGGTACTGACGAGATTGGTATTATCCATGACAATGTTCAAGAACTAAATGGACCAACTGGCGGAGCTGGTTATGAGCCTATTGTTGTTGAAGTTGCAGACGGTATGGAAGGTATTTGGTCTGTGATTTTTAAATACCCAGTTAATGGATTTGCGCCTTGGATTAACATTTTAAATTCGGCACCTTGGACACGAGAGGTTGACCAACCGACTACACGTCGTTCTATTTTGGCTTGGGATGTTACGGTATCTCAAGGTAGTGCTGCCAATGCAGGTGGTACGATGTTAAAAGGACGTGTTTACTCAAATGAGTACAACTCAATGATTAGCCAAAATGGTACGACAACTTCTCCTACTTTTTATGTACAGACCTATGATGGCTTCCTATATCAAGTAGATTTTAATGAAGCAGACCCTTTTGGTTTTCCATTATTCTCGAATTTATTAGGAATTACAGACGTAGACAATAAGCCTACTTACCAATCTAACACTCAAGATGCGGTGACACGTACACTTGATGTAGGTGTTGGTGGGGAGTTCTTCATTTATGAGCCACAGGCGCAAGATGAAGGTTTGATGATTAATAACAAGTTATTTTTCAATATTCCTAATGAAGACCTTCCTGAGGAAGCAATGACTACAGATATCTTTCGTGGAAATACACACATGACTTGGTTACTTCCTGCAATACCAGATTTAACGACAACTGTTGATAGTGTTTCTTTATCTGGAACATCTGCCAGTGGTGACCCTTGTTTATCTTCTGTTTTTGATGTTAATGGAGAAAATTTCATTTCATTTATAACGAGTTCTTCTCAGACTGTAGAAATCAGTTTAGATTTAAATGGTAATGGCATTTATGGAGAAGATGTAGACTGGACGGCTACTCAATTTTTTGAGGAGGGTAGTAATACTCTTCCTTGGAATGGACAAAATAATTTAGGAGAGCCTGTTCCTGAACAGCAACTTTTTAATCTTAGCTACCAATTACGATTGAGAGGAGGAGAGACGCATATTTTGATGCAAGATGTAGAAAATAACCTTGGAGGTGTAGCTTTTACACTTTTAACAGATTTAGGTGTCGCAGAAACGAATCAATTCTACTACGACCACTCTTCTGTTGATGGTCCAGTGAGTGGAGGAGGTACTCCTGGTAATCCTTTACCAACGACAGAGCCTTTTACCTACGAGGAAAGTTTTGGTAATATGGTTGTCTTAGATTACTGGGTAAATGTCAGCTTTAACGAGGTATCAAATGGTGCATTAACTTTTATTAGTACGGATGATTGTACGACATTAAGTGCACCAGATTCGGACGGTGATGGTATTATTGATACAGAAGATATTGATGATGATAATGACGGTGTTTCAGATTTAGCAGAAGGATGTAATAGTACAAGTTTTGCTTGTTTACCAGGTGGTTTAGACCCAAGTGGTGACGAAGATATGGATGGTATTCCAAACTACGTTGACCCAGATGTAACGATGTGTACAGACACTGTTGACGGTGGATTTATGTGTCGTACCGTGCCTGCTATTTATGATACAGACGGTGATAATATTCCTGACCACTTGGATTTAGACTCTGATAATGACGGTATTACTGACCTTTACGAAGCGAGACACGGTATGGTCGATGCAAACGGTGACGGTGTAATCGATGGTGTACCTGCTGATTTTGGTGCAAATGGTTTATTCAATGCTTTGGCTTCTGATCCTGATGCTTTGGATGCATTAGCTAATTATCAACCATTTGATAAAGATGGTGATTCTGTAAAAGATATTGACGATTTAGACTCTGATAATGACGGTATCTACGATGTTTTAGAAGCACAACTTTACTTCACAGATGAAGATGATGACGGACGAATTGGTGACGGTTCTTTAGCTATTTATGTGAATGGTATAGTTGAAATTCTTGCTTTTGAGAGAACAGGTTTACCAATTCCAAATCCTCGTGATCACGATGGTGATTTAGTTCCTGATTTTCATGATTTGGATACAGATAATGACTTAATTGTTGATGCACTAGAGTCTGGTCAAACGGATGCAGACGGAGACGCGATGATTGGTATTGCTCCTTTGACTGTTGACGGTAATGGCGTTGCAATGACAGATGCAGACGGAATGCCACAGACTGTAACTTCTTTCCCTTTTGATGTGGATGGCGATGTTTTACATGATTTCCGTGATTTAGACTCCGATAATGATTTAATCTATGATGTTATCGAAAGCGGAGTTAATGGTGTCGCTATTGACCCAGATTTAGACGGTATTGGTGGTATGGGTGTACCTGTTGTAGATGAAGAAGGTAATGGATTGATAAAAGCAGATGCTGACGGTACAGTCATTAATACAACATCTAATCCTGCTGATAATGACGGCGACGGTTTGTTTACTTTCCGTGATTTGGATTCAGATAATGATGGTTTGAATGATATTTTAGAAGCTGTTCAAGTCAACTTGGATGCGGACAATGACGGTTTTGCAGGTACTTCACCTGTAACTGTTGATGCGCGTGGTGTTGCTGTAGCTGATGCAGAAATCACACTTCCTGCTATCGCTGTTCCTTACGATAAAGATACTGATGAAATCCACGATTGGTTAGATTTAGACTCTGACAACGATTTGATTACGGATTGTGAAGAAGCAAGAAATGATGACCCAGATAGTGACGGTAGAGTAGGTACAGGTATTCCTCCAATTAATGATAAAGGACAGGTTGTACAAGCTGATGATACGCCAATTTCAACTTCTATCCAGACAGATAAAGACACAGATACAGTTCCTGACTTCCGTGATTTAGACTCCGATAATGATGGTATCAATGATGTTTATGAAGGAGGACTTGTAGCGGGTGTTGACCCAGATAATGATGGTATTGCAGGTATGGGTGTTCCAATGGTAGACCCGAACGGATTGCCAATGGCAGACGGTACAGGCGCACCATTAACACCAGTTTACATGGCGGTAGATATTGACGGTGATATGACTCCTGATTACTTAGATTTGGATACAGATAATGACGGTATCAACGATGCTGAAGAGGCAGGACATCCTGACCCAGATAATGACGGTTATGTAGGTACAGGTGTACCACCAGTAAATGCTGACGGACAACCAGAAGATGCAGGTACGCCAATCAGTTCTTCTACGCCACAAGATTTTGATGCAGATACATATCCTGATTTCCGTGATTTAGATGCGGATAATGACGGTATCAATGATGTCGAAGAAGCAGGTTTCCCTGATGAAGATAACGACGGTATTGTAGGCACAGGAACACCACCAGTCAATGAAGACGGGCAGGTAGACGGTGTTACTTCTGACCCTCGTGATACGGACGGAGACGGTATTCCAGATTATCATGACCATGATAGTGACGGAGACGGTTTATTAGATGTATTCGAGGCAGGCTTTGATGACCCAGATAATGACGGTCAACCAGGTACAGGAACACCAGATGTTAATGACCAAGGTCAAACAGAGGGTGGAACTTCGAACCCTCAAAATACAGACGGAGACGAAATGCCAGATTACATTGATTTAGACTCTGATAATGATGAATTCCCAGATATGGATGAATGTATTGGCGGATTTGACTGTCCAGATAGTGATGGTGATGGCATTATTGACCCATGGGATATTTCTTGCTACCACCCAGACGGTACAGTTTCTATTACTGAAGTTTCAGGTGCAGGTATTTTCTGTGAGGGTACAGATATCACAATGAGTGGACAAAGTAACAGTGACGGACCTTTCACTTTTACATGGGAAGGACCAAACGGTTTTAACTTTACGGACAACTCAAATGCTGGTGAAACTTTGAATTTAGCATTAAATGGTATTGTTCCAAGTCAAGAAGGTACATACTCTTTATTCGGAGTAACTCTTGATGGCTGTGTAACAGAACCATTAAGTGTCTTGATTGAAGTAAATCCTCGCCCAGCTGTTCCAGCATTGACGAGCGATACAGAATTGGCTTGTACTGGCGAAGCAGCAACCTTAACTTCAACAACAGCAAATGGTACAAATGTAACTTACGTTTGGTCACAAAATGATGCTGTTGTCGCTGAAACGGCTTCTCCAATCTTAGAATTTGCAGAAGTGACTCCTGCTGAAACAGGTATTTACTCTGTTATGGTGATTGATAATGAATGTGAATCTAATATCTCAAATCCTATTGAGTTAGCTATTTCTGATAACACGGAGGCAGACGACGATAATCTTTCATTGACATTCAATGAGACAAGTACTGGGTTTAACATCTTAGAAAACGATTACATTGACGGTAATGCAGAGGTGACTTTGACTATAATAACTGAACCACAATTAGGTACTTTGGTAGAAACATCTAGAGGTATGTTTGATTACACGCCTAATCCAAATGCTTATGGTACAGACATCATTACATACGAATTGTGTAATACTTATTGTCCTGATGATTGTGACCGTGCGACATTCCGCATTGACATTGATAGCAAAGACGAAAATGGCGATTGCTTCTACGTTAATATTTTTACGCCAAATGACGATAATAGCAATGATGCCTTGATTTTCCCTTGTTTAGATGATACCTATCGCGAAAACAAATTAATGGTTTTCAACCGTTGGGGAGATAAAGTTTTTGAGCAAGAAAACTATCAAAATGATTGGAAAGGTACGCACAATGGACAAAATCTTCCACCAGCGACATATTTCTATATCATTGAATTAGGTGAAGGAAACGAGCCGGTTCAGGGCTATGTATCGATTATGCGATAAGATTGGTTACTGGTTATTAGTTATTAATTATTCCATACGGAGTAATCAATGACTAATAACCAATAACAAAATAACCAATAATAAAAAAAATCTACAAGTCTGATAATCAGATAAGTAGAACAAAATATATCCAAAATGAAGAAATTACTATTGTTTCTTTTTGTATTAAATTTTAGTGCGGGAGTTTTATCTGCACAACAAGATGTGAATTATTCTCACTTCATGTTTAACCGTTTGGCTTTCAATCCAGCCTACGCAGGTAGCAAAGAAACTTTGACTATCGGAGCAATTTATCGCCACCAATGGCAAGGCATTCAAGGCGCACCGCGTACAGGTTCTGTCTATGCGCATACGCCATTTATGAATGGACGCAGTGGAGCTGGTTTGTCTATTACATCTGACCATGTAGGTATGATGAGCAATAACTATTTTGATTTGAGTTATGCTTATCGTATTCCGACAGGAAACAAAGGAACGCTGTCACTCGGTTTGTCTGGTCGTTTAGAAATGACGCAAATTAACTGGACTATGGCGCGTGCTTTAGATGTGGATGATATGACAATTATGGGCATGGATCAAAATAGAACAGGTGTCAATTTTGGTGCAGGTGCTTACTATACGAATTCTAAATTTTACATTGGGGTTTCCGCTCCAATATTAGTGAGTACAACGCTTTATGATGAAACAGAATTTGGGGCTTCAGATATTCGTAGACAAAGAAGTTATTACTTAATGACAGGTTACTCTTTCAATTTGAGTGAAAATGTCGATTTCCGCCCAGGTGCATTATTGACATTCAATCCAAATGCGCCATTTGAGACAGACATCAACGCAAGCTTTGTATTCATGGATACTTTCTTGGCAGGTGCTTCATATCGTTTGGGAGACAGTTTTGATGCTGTTATTCAATACAAATTTGCCCCTGAATTCAAAGCAGGATTTGCTTTTGATTTTACGACAACTGAGTTGAGAGATTATAGCGATGCAACTTTTGAAATCATGTTAGAATACATGTTTGATTATCAATCAGACGGTGTGGATAATATTAGATTCTTCTAAAAAGGAGAGTATTACCCCCTACCCCCCATTTGGGGGAACATTCTTCGATTTTAAGCTTTCTGTAAGACTTAATAGTTGTGTTTCAATTTAAAAAATCAAAATTGAGATTTACTACAAAATTAAGTTCAACGAAAGTTCCCCCAAATGGGGTTTAGGGGGTCTTCTTCTCCACAGACTCAAAAGTTGACCATTAAAAAGAAAATTCATCATGAAAAAGATATTATTTTTTGCGCTTTTACTGATAACACAAATCAGTTTCGCAAATACAACTATACCTTCTGATACGCTGAAATCACCAGAACAGAAGGAGCTTCAAAAGAAGCAAAACCGCATGACTAAAAGTACAGCTGCTACTTTTAATGTTAAAGCGGACAAACAATACCAGACAAATGGCTACCTCGTCGCTGCTGAAAAGTATCAAGCAGAGACAATTGCTGATAACAACTCTGCTATCCAAGCACGTGTAGCGGAAAGCTACCGCCTAAATGCAGAGTACGAAGCAAGTGAGTACTGGTATGGTAAAACAGTTAAAAACTCTTCTAAAGCTGAAGATTATTTACGTTATGCACAAGTTTTATTAATCAATGGAAACTGTGAGAAAGCCGAAATGATGTATGCAAAATATACAGAAATGACGCCTGATAATCCAGTGAAATTGGCGACTTGTAATCAATTACGCACCATTCCTGACAATCGCACGGTTGAAGTAAAAAACATGGTAGGCATCAATACAAAAGACTCTGAATTTTCAGCAGTTCCTTTTGAAGACGGTATCTGCTTTACAGGAAATCGCCGCAATAATATGATTAGCAAGCGCGAAGATAAATGGACGAAAAAGAGTTTTACAGACTTGTATTTCGCTTCATTAGATGCAGAAGGCGTACCAACGAGTATGAACGCTGCGAGTGGTGCTATCAACGGTAAATACCACGACGGTACTGCTGTTTTTGATGTAACTAGAACGAAAATGTATTTTGCCAAGAACAATCCAAAGCCAAGTAAAATTGACCGCAATCGCGATTTGGATTTGTACACATCTGTCAAGCAAAAAGACGGAACTTGGGCGCGTGGTCAAAAAATGAACATCAATATTGATGATTATTCTACTTGTCACCCAACACTTTCTGCTGACCAAACGACTTTATACTTTGCCTCTGACCGCCCAGGTGGTGCCGGAGGAATGGACATCTGGAAAAGTGAATTGAAAAATGGCGAATGGCAATCACCTGTAAATCTTGGTGGTACTGTGAATACGAAAGGAAATGAAGTTTTCCCATTTATTGCAGCAGATGACGTATTGTTTTTCTCTTCAGATAGCCACGGTAGTATGGGAGGTTTGGATGTTTTTCAAGTGAAAAATAAAGATGCTTGGACGACACCGCAAAACTTAGGCAAACCATACAATTCACCAAAAGATGACTTTGCTTTTTATACTAAAAAAGACAATAAATCTGGTTGGTTTGCTTCTAATCGCGACGGTGGTATGGGCGGTGATGACCTTTACTCTTGGTCTGGTGAGTTGAAAAATATGTTGCCAGTTGCTGTGATGCGCACGATTTGTTTGACGGACAGGACGAGCCAAAAACTTATTCCTGACGGAAAAATCCGTATGACTGTTATTCCTGATGACAATGCAAACTTGAATTCTTCTATGAAGAATAATAAAGGTGGTGTTATCGCAGGAGAATGTGGAAACATGATTTTATCATTGAAGCCTACAAATGGTAATTCGAATGAGTTCGTTTTGAGTTTAGAAAATGCAGAAGGTGCAGTTGCTCAAAATGAAATCATTAATGAGAATTTTTTGACAGATAAAAAAGGAGAGATTTCTTATCCAGTAATGGAAGGAATGAAATACCAAATGGTTATCAACAAAGCTGGTTATGAAGCAAAGACTGTAACGCTTACTGCAGCTGATTTAGCAGGAAATGACAATTACTGTGTGCCTTTGACTAAAGTTAAAAAGCCTGCGCCAAAACCACCAGTGGTTAAAAAGCCAGCACCAAAACCACCAGTGGTCAAAAAGCCAGCACCGAAGCCACCTGTAGTAAGACAACCTGCGCCACCAGTTGTGCGCAAACCAACACCACCAGCACCGCCAGTGGTCAGAAGGAATACTTCTACATCTTCTAATCCAAACGTTATTTTTACGGACGGAGTTAACAAAAGAAATCTGAAAAAATTCTTCTTGGGAGATGAAAATGGTACATTCTACAGAGGTCAAATCATTAAGTTGACAAACTTGTACTATGATTACAATAAAGCAACAATTCGCTCTTCTGCACAAGTAGAATTGGATTATGTCTATCAGTTATTGATGGCTTATCCTTCTTTGGAGTTGAACTTATTGTCACACACCGATGCACGCGGTACAGACTCTTACAATCAGAATTTATCTGCGGGTAGAGCTGTTGAAGCTATGAATTACTTAATTCGTAAAGGAGTCGCACCAAGTCGCTTAAGCGCAAGAGGTTTGGGTGAAACGCGCCTAACGAATGGTTGTGGTAATGGTGTGAAATGTAGTGATGAAGAGCACCAAATGAATCGTAGAACGGAAATCGAAGTACGTGCTTTTTCTGAAGATGGCGTTATCATTCAGAATTAAGAAGAATACACTCCAATCTCGATTGAGTGAAAACAGAAAAGCCTCTGTCCATTGATTTGGATAGGGGCTTTTTGGGGTTAAGAGGTTGTGAGTTATGGGTTGAGAGGTTATGGGTTACGAGGTTAGAGCCGCGTTTTAGTAAGGGCTGCAACCTCACAACCTCACAACTCACAACGTCGATAGGGTAAATGAGTTAAAATGATGGATGCTCACGTGGTGACTCAAAGTCACCTTGTGAGTAAAAGGTATGCATCAGTCGTTTTCACCCACTACCGTCGATAGGAATTATTTTCGCATAAAATTAAAAAGCTGTAACCTCACAACCCACAACCTCACAACCCGCAACCCTTAGCGTAGAGCATGAAACTTAAACCCATAAGGCTTACTATACTCCAAGGTCGGTGCAGGAATTTTAAAATGTCCGATTACACTAAAAATCGTTTGTAAAACACGGCTTTTAGTAGGAATACGCGTCAAATCCACATCTAAAGACAAAAATGCTTGATTATATCGCGGATATATTTCTTTATCAACAATGAATTGTGCTCCATTTTCATTTTCAAACTCATATCCATAACCAGCAAACATATTTTCCGCACCATAGCCTACTGCTACATTTAGCCATTTAGGAAATTTAGTCGTCTTTTTGTTAGGCAAAAAAGAATGAATATTAGCAGATGCCCAAATGGTTTGCGCATTATAATCTTTTAGAAATCGTTGAGGAATTGTCGTCCCATATAGATTATCCGCACGTTCTTGTAGAGTTGTCATTTCGCCACCGTCCACACTAAAAATTGGGTCAGTTGGATATTTCCTAAAATTAGACGAAACTTTCATCAAAATACGCTGCTCTTCCCAGAGATATTCTTGTCCGACGAACATCGCCGCACCTAAGGTATTCATTCCTACATCTGATAAGGAAAATCCCCATTTATCAGAAAAACCATCCATTATTTCTATTGTCATTTGTAGACCAAAAGCAATACCTGCACCTGTCCAAGCTGCTTTTTTCCTGTCCATACCTGTCCAACGTGCCCCATTATACAGCCAACGAGACTCGTAATAAGTGATGAAAAAGTGTCCTGCTTTGTCCATATTCTCCCATTCTCCACGGTCGTCAAAGAGGTGAAAAGGAGAGATTTCGTAATTTTTGTACCAAGAATTCCACAAGGTTGTAGAGACTGCTCCATAAATAACTGCACCGCCAGCAGCAGATATCCAAAAGCGTTTTTTGTGTAAAGTATCAGGCATCTGGAGAGAAACAAGGCGGATGTGCTCGTTGTTTTTTTCTTTTTCTTGTGCAAATGCAGGAGAAGAAAAAAGGAATAAAAGGAAGAAAACTAAGTAAGTACGACTATTATTCATTGAGAAATATTTTCACAAAGATACGCGAATTTAGACTCCTTTGGTTTGAAAAATAAATATTAACAATTTATTTATGTGATTGTGCGGACAGTATTTTGACTTTCAAAGTTTTTTAAGGAAACCTATTTTATGTTTCTTTGCGAAAGTATTGCATCTTTTGTGGCAGAAATGCTGTTTATAATGCAGACAAAAAAAAGATATTGACACGTAGAGAAAATCTGGCTCTTTATTATTTTGGTTGGTAAATCACAGTAAGCTACTCAAAAGGTGACTAATATCGAACTCTACCAACCGATTTCATGAAGAACCGAAAATCTAAAGTCTAAAATCTAATATCCAAGGTCTCAAAAAAAAGTTATGAAAGTTATAAATGTACAAGAGTTAAAGCGCAAATTAGACGCAAAAGAAGACTTCATCTTAATTGATGTACGCGAAACTTACGAATATGAAGAGTTTAATATTGGTGCAAAACTCATCCCATTAGGCGATTTGCCAGAGGCAATGGAAGAAATGGACAAAGACGCTGAGATTGTGTTACACTGTCGCAGTGGTGCACGGAGTGGTCGTGGGCAGGCATTTATGTTAGGTTCAGGTTTTACGAATGTGACGAATGTAGAAGGCGGGGTATTGGCATGGATAGATGCATTTGGTTCGTAATCGAAAAAACCATTTTTCCCTACAAAAAAGGCTGTTTCGAGTAAATCGAAACAGCCTTTTTTGTAGGGAAAAACTTAGATTGATTGATTGTTAAAATAATCAATCACTAAAACTACTTCTCCTTAATCTGAATATCGCGGAACCCGTCGCTCACCAATTCCGCTTGCAAATCACGCGCACTATTCAAAGTTTTTCTTCTATCCACTAAAACACGTGCATATTTTCCATTATTAAATTTCTCAATACGTGCCGAGCGGTAACCTTTGGAACGTACACTACGCAACATTCTTTCGGCAGAAATCATTTGTGTGTAAGAACCAATAAGTACCATGTACTTACCCTCTGATGCACTTGCTGCACGCGAACGTGCTGCTGTAGAGGAACCAGTTGTCGCACTAGATGATTTAGAAGAAATACCATTGTCATTACTATCTCCACTACTCGGAGAAGTATTTGTATTGATACGTCCAGACTCTGCACCCGAACTACTATTTCTTGCCATTTCAGCTGCTTCTTCAGCCGCTTCTCTCTCTGCCATACGTGCTTCTTCAGCATCCGCTTCAGCTGCTTCTCTTGCTACGTCAGAGTCGTACTGAATAGCACTACTACCTCCTGCTGTACCTTCTGTACTGATACCATTGTCGCCGTCACCGTCGCCGTCAATATTGAGGTCATAGGTTTCCTCAACATCATTATCTGCATCACTATCTACATAGTCTTCACTGATATCAGTGTTCGCAGCCTGCTTATTCGTATCTTGATATAAATTTTTTGCATTCCAAATCAAAGCGCCAATTGCGAGAACGCAAACCGCAATGACAAGTATCGTAAACCAATCTAATTTTGACATAGTATGTATGTTAAAGGTTGAGTAAAAGGTCTTCTGTCGGGACAGAATGAATTTGTTTGTTAATAAATTTGGGGTAAAGTACCGCTTTTGAGTTTTTTTGCAAAAAAAACGTACTTTTTTTTTCTTAAAACCCTTGGATTTGCCTGTTTATCAGTAGTTTAACTCTATTGCAAAGCCAATACCGGAAAAACAAAAGCGAAGGTAGGAATAGTTCCCAACCTTCGCTTTTGTTTCTTTTTTCATG
>CAZQTE010000038.1:2702-22213 GCA_964595615.1 uncultured Saprospiraceae bacterium | reverse complement strand
TTCTAAGATTGTAGTATTTCGATAAAAGCAAAGTGTTCATTTTCAAAATATCAAGCAAAAGGGAATAGATTGAGTAAGGTCTATTCGCTTTTGCTGCTCATTTCTCAAGAAAAGAACATGTCAAACAAATCATTTTTCACATTCAATAAGACATACTTCATCCTTGCTATTTTCCTCTTCATTGTAGAAGTTTTCATTGGAATATATGTCAAAGACAAGTTTATTCGACCTTATGGCGGTGATTTTTTAGTAGTCATTCTACTCTACTTTTTAGTCAAAGCTTTTTTCAATATCAGCATTTTTAAAGCAGCACTTTACGTACTTATTTTCTCTTTTGCCGTAGAGTTTGCACAGTATTTTAAAATCGTGGAAATCCTTGGCTTACAAGACATTAAATTAGCAAGAATTGTTATTGGGACGTCTTATGCTAATGAAGATTTGTTAGCGTATTTTTTAGGACTTGTTGCAGTTATCGCTGGTGAATATTTCTTATTCAATAAAAAAATCTTGTAATTCTTATCCATCCTCTCAAAAATTCCTGACCTTCGCAGTCATGCAAAATCGCAAAAACGACATACGCCGCACCGCTGCCAGACTCTTCCGTAAAAAAGGCTATGGTGCAACATCTATGCGTAATATAGCCGACGGCGTAGGCATTCAAGCCGCTAGCATTTACAATCATTTCAAATCCAAACAAATCCTTCTCCAAGACCTCCTGATGCTGCCTGCTATGCTCTACACGAAAGAAATGCAAGCCGTCAAAAATTCCACACTCTCTCCACGCGAAAAGATAGAGAAACTCATCAGACATCACGTACGTATGGCCGTTGAACATACTGATTCAGTCGCCTTAATTGTAGCCGATTGGGCACATCTAGAAGGCGATGTGCGCACACATTTTTTTCAATTGAGAGAAGATTATGAGGCAGATTTTAAAGAGATAATTGAAATAGGAAAGACAAATGGCGCGTTTAATCCAAACATAAATACGGATGTTGCTGTTTTCTCTATTTTATCCACCTTGCGCTGGTTATTTTCGTGGTACAATCGTAATAAATCCTTTGATGTCGAAGAATTGGAAGAGCAAATGATGCGTGTTTTGTTGCATGGATTGTTAGTTTAGTTAGAAAGCATCAGTCAGTCTACAGATTAGTTTAAATTATATTTTCATGAAATTTTATCATCTCCTTTTTTTAGCAGTTCTATTTTGCTCTTCTTGTAAAGTTCCAGATTTACCTCCACCAACTCCTTCGAGTAATTTAGCCGAATATTTACAAGAGCAATCGGAGAGAAGATTGGTGCGCGACTCACTCATTGCCTGTGCAGCAAGCATGGCAGATACGAATGTAGAATTTCCAATTTCTATCTTCTTTTTGCCCGAAGGTGGCGCAAGTAATTTCCGCTATTTTGAAACTGTAAACATCGAGGCAGATAATAGTGATTTAGGAAATTATGAGGAAATGAAACTGGGCACAGAACCCGTTTTCAACGGTTATTTACGTCGTTTTCCGCGTGCTGCGACTACTGAAAATACATGGGGCATCGTGACTTACATCCGTGAGACAGATGGGAACATTTATATTTCTAATCCTATCCGCCTGAAATACAATGATTTACCAACTGAACACAATGCAGATTTACTCACTATCGACCAGACTGAGTCACTCTCTCCCCTCTTCACTTGGGAAGACGGCAGCATTGATGAAAATGAAATTTACTTTCAAGTGATTAGTGAGTCTAATGGCGATTTGTTATCTGGAACTTATACTTATGACAAGAGCTTTCGCTTTTATGATGTTTCAAATGTGGTCTTAAATATTCGAGATGTTACACCTGCGCCGATGCTGGAAAGTGGGCAGGAGTATGGCTTTTTATTGATGGCAGTTAGTATTGATAATTGGGTTAATTTGGTGATTGAAAAAGGGTTTGTGATTGAATAGAGTTCATTCTAATAGAATACTAGAAATTTCAGATAATAAAACCACATAAAACCCCAATATGAAACTATTTTTCAGATGTATATACTGTGGAAAGACCAATGACTTACCATACAATAATACCGATAGAGTCAGTCTTAGAAATGAGTGTGGTCTAGCAATTTCGAGACATTGTATCAAGTGTAAAAAGCATTGCAGCGTTGGTGTTAATGAAGTAAAAGCAAAAGAAAGCAAACTAAATTCTTTTGTCTGGCTAATTGGCTTTTTACTTTCAATTATAATTGCAGCGTTCGTCTTTTTAAAATTGAGGAAAAGTGATTTTATTGGGGCATTGGAGATGCTAGGGATGACATTAGCAATACCTATATTTTTTGCAGCGGTATATTCTTATTCAGAAAAACAGGCTGTGCGTTTATTTAATAGGCATTATGTTTAGAGGGATTAATCAAACAGTACACGCCATTATTGAGCAGCGAGTTATCTATGAAGAAAACGACTTCGCATGAAAAAAATATTCTACATATTCTTCATTTGCATTTGGGGCTGTACTAATACTACAAAAGAAAATATCACCGAAGAAAAGTTTCTCTCCATTACCTTAATTGATACTTTTACTAATGACTTAGTACACATAACTTTGAGTCATCGCGTGAGCATCCACATTTTGACTCACTACCAATTCTTTTTCTAAATAAGAAGATAATTTCCCAAAAACTTGACAAACTAACAAACGTTAGTTAACTTTGCAACATCAAAAAAATTAACTCTATCAAAAAGTCAGAAAACAGGTATCAAGCTCAGTCCTAACCAAATAAAACCAACACCACCACATTAGTATATTTGTTTGGACGCAAAGCTTGATACCACCTTTTTGAAGGTCTCCAGAATATTTTGAGTAAGTTTGCAAGCCTCTTAACAAACATTCAAAATTCAAAACTTAGCATGTCCAAATTTCATTCTCTCAAAGTCAAGGAAATCGAAAAAACAACTGCGGATTGCGCGGTACTCACCTTTGACGTGGATGAAAAACTCATCGAAGATTTTGCATATACACAAGGACAATATCTGACGCTCAAAGCCGATATCAATGGCGAAGAAGTGCGTCGTTCATATTCTTTATGCAGTTCTCCTTTGGACAATGAATGGAAAGTAGCAGTCAAAAAGATTGAAGACGGTAAGTTTTCGACCTTTGCAAATGATGTTTTGAAGCAAGGTGATGTCTTAGATGTTATGCCACCAAATGGTAAGTTCTTTGTCGAATGCGAGCCAACAAAAGCAAAAAACTACATTGCTTTTGCAGCGGGAAGTGGTATCACGCCCATTTTGAGCATCATCAAAACACACTTGCACAAAGAACCCAACAGCACTTTCAAACTCTTCTACATCAATCAAGCAGTATCGACAATTATCTTAAAAGAAGAAGTGGAATCTCTCCGCAACATCTTCTTAGGTCGTTTTGAAATCTACCATTTCCTCACCCGCGAACACCGTAATGTTGAACTTTTCAATGGTCGCTTGAATGAGGAAAAAATGGAAATTATCTGCGACAAACTCATTGATGTTTCAACAATAAACGATGCTTTCGTCTGTGGCCCAAATGAAATGATTTTCATGGTACGCGATTTCTTGCAGGCTAAAGGAATGGCTGAAAAGAATGTGCATTTTGAGTTATTCAATACCACTGGTGTAGCGGCAAAAAAGAAGAAACGCAAAGTGGATATGAGCAAAATGTCTCAAATTCACATCGTCGAAGGGGGCAAAACAATAAAATTCAACATTCCACAAGGTTCAGACAATATTTTGGACGCTGGAATGAAGCAAAATATGGATTTACCTTTCGCGTGTAAAGGCGGCGTTTGTTGTACTTGCCGAGCGAAACTAATCGAAGGCGATATAGAAATGGAAGTTAACTACGCGCTCGAACCAGATGAGGTCGAAGCGGGTTATATTCTTACTTGTCAAGCTGTACCGCTGTCTGAAAAGGTGGTAGTGGATTTTGATGCGTAGAAAAAGGTTGTAAAGGTTTTATGAGTTGTAAAAGTTGTAAAACGCAGCCTGACCCCTGACTCCTCGCCCCTGACACCTAAAAATTCTAACCAAAAAGTAAAAAAACGGAAGAAGTATCAAAAGAAAGGAAAGTGCGTAAAGCAAAATCTCTCTCCTCTCCCCTGACACCTCTCCCCTAAAAAAGAAATCATGGAAAAATCAATAGCAGAACTCGAAGCACAATTTCAAGCCCGCATTGACAGAGGCGAGAGCATCGAACCAAAAGATTGGATGCCAGAAAAATACCGTAAGACGCACATTCGTCAGATTTCTCAGCACGCACACTCCGAAATCGTCGGAATGTTGCCAGAGGGCAATTGGATTACCCGCGCCCCTACTCTACGTCGCAAAACCGCGCTTTTAGCTAAGGTACAAGACGAAGCAGGACACGGTTTGTATCTCTATTCTGCTACGGAAACTTTGGGAGTTAGCCGTGATGAATTGTATCACCAATTACACAGCGGCAAAGCAAAATACTCATCTATTTTCAATTATCCGACGCTGACTTGGGCAGATATGGGCGCAATTGGTTGGCTCGTGGACGGCGCTGCGATTATCAATCAAGTTCCATTAACCCGTACCTCTTTTGGGCCTTATGCGCGTGCTATGGTGCGTGTATGTAAAGAAGAGTCTTTCCACCAAAGACAAGGTTACGAAATCATGTTGACGCTCTGCAAAGGCACAGAAGTGCAAAAAGCAATGGCGCAAGATGCTTTGAACCGTTGGTGGTGGCCGTCTTTGATGATGTTTGGCCCGCCAGATGCAGAAAGTACGCACACGGCACAGTCTATGGTTTGGAAATTGAAACGGAAGACCAATGACGAACTCCGTCAACTCTTCGTGGATATTACAAAACCACAAGCTGACATCTTAGGTTTAACAATTCCTGACCCAGATTTGAAGTGGAATGAAGAAACAGGTCACTATGATTTTGGTGAGATTGATTGGTCAGAATTCTGGCAAGTCGTGAAAGGTCATGGCCCGATGAACAAACAACGTTTGGCAGCCAGAAATAAGGCTTGGGACGAAGGTGCATGGGTACGTGAAGCTGCATTGGCTTATGCGGATAAGCAAGAGGCGATGCGGGAGGAGAAATTGAAAAAAGTGGTTTAAAAGTGAAGTACGAAGTACGATTTACGAAGTACGAACTGTTCTTACTTAGGCGCGTTTCTTAGTCGTAACTTGTAAATTTTTCCTAAGTCACATTCGTAGTCCAACGTCTAATATCTAAGGTCTAAAATCTTAAAAGAATGAAAAAAGAATGGCCCGTATGGGAAGTATTCATCCGTAGCAAAAACGGATTAGAGCATCGTCACTGTGGTAGCGTACACGCCTCTGATGCAGAAATGGCAATGGAAAACGCACGCGATGTTTACACGCGTCGTCAAGAAGGTGTAAGCATTTGGGTAGTAGAAACAAAGCACATCACCGCTTCTAATCCAGCAGAAAATGGCGAATTCTTTGAACCTGCAAAGGACAAAGCTTATCGTCATCCGACTTTTTATGATTTGCCTATTGAACTGAAGCACATGTAGCGGGAACTTTAGTTCCCAAGCTCAAAATCATAAATATTCTAAAATTGCCAATTTCCTATCGACCTTGGCAGCTAAAGCAGCTGGTACTATTATGTCAGAAAAAATATACCAATACCTCCTCCTCCTCGGCGATAATTCCCTAATCCTCGGACATCGCCTCTCCGAACTTTGCGGTCACGGCCCAAGTCTCGAAACGGATATTGCATTGACCAATATCTCCTTAGATTTCTTTGGTCAAGTGCGCAATTATTTCCAATACGCTGCTGAATTAAAAGGTGGAGATGCAACCGAAGACAGCATCGCCATGCTTCGTCATTTGCATGAATACAAAAACTGTCTTTTGTGCGAGCAACCGAATGAGGATTTTGCACACATCATCTTGCGTCAATTCTTTTTCGATGCTTACCATTTGCCCCTTTTACAGCAATTGCAACATAGCAAGGATGAACAAATCCAAGCCATTGCTATCAAGTCGATGAAAGAGTCAAAATACCACTTGCGTTTCTCGTCACAATGGGTAAAACGCTTGGCAGGAGGTACAGAGGTGAGTCGCCAAAAAATCCAAGATGCTTTAGCGCATTTGTGGACATATACGACAGAGTTGACCTTAGCAACGCCTTTAGAAATTGAAATGCAAGAAGCTGGCATTGGTGCTGATTTAGAGGTAGTTAAGACTGAATTCATGGCAAAAGTGAAGGAAGTTTTTGATGAAGTAGATTTAGAAATTCCAGAAGCACAATACTATCAATCTGGTGGTAAAAAAGGTGTTCACTCAGAGAGTTTTGGATATATCCTAACCGAATTACAATATATGCAACGCGCATACCCAAACATGGCGTGGTAGTTTGAATGTATAATGTCAAATGAATAATGTTTAATCTTAGCCAAAAGAGTAATTCTAAAGCCGCTTTGATGAGACGAAATTGGACAATAGACATTATACGATAGACATTTAGAACATGACTGAAAAGCAAAAAATAGAACAACTTCTCATCCCTGTTTCTGACCCAGAAATTCCAGTTCTGAGCATCATGGACATGGGTATCGTGCGCGATATTGAGATTGACGATAAAGACCTTTTAGTCAAAATTACACCGACTTATTCTGGCTGTCCCGCTATGGATGTCATTGGCATTGAAATCAAAATGACTTTAGATCAAGCGGGCTACAATACTAAAATCAAACAAGTTTTAGCCCCAGCATGGACGACAGATTGGATTACAGCAGAAGGAAGAAGAAAAATGGAGGAATATGGCATCGCTGCTCCTTTGGAGGAAACTGCGGATAAAATGGCTCTTTTGGACGGAAAGCGCATTGTGAAGTGTACAAATTGTGGCTCGACGAATACTAAAATGGTGAGTCAGTTTGGGAGTACGGCTTGTAAAGCGCTTTTTCAGTGTGAGGATTGTTTGGAGCCGTTTGATTATTTTAAATGTTTGAAGTAGTTATTGGTTGATTGTGTTAATTAGGTTGATTACAGAAGATGTTCTTATCTTTAGGATATTTTACTTTACCCTAAACTACACACATCATGGCTTATGCTGACTTCTACGAATTAATCGTTTACAAAGAATGCAGAAACTTTAGAAAAAGTTGTTCTGATATCCTTGCCACTTTTGTTCCGAAAGATGAAAAATATCTACTTACCTCTCAATTAAAAGATGCTTCTCGTTCTATCACCGCAAATATAGCAGAAGGACATGGGCGAGCCTATTATCAAGATAATCTACGCTTTTGCCGTATTGCAAGAGGTTCGCTAAAGGAATCTTTAGATTGGCTTATCGTTGCTTTTGATGATAAATACATTACGAAAGAAAAATTAGTTGATATGAAGCAGCAGTATTCACTCTGCTTAAAATTACTCAATGGCTACATGAAAGATATTAAAAAACGTAAGAAAGGTGAGGATTGATTTTAGTTAAGTTAAGTTAAATGATTTATTATGTTGATTATCAATAGGTTAATCGAGGTAGTTGACATGCTAAATTATTCAACAAAATAGAACTAAATTTTTTACACAATATTGAGTAACCAACGAATAAACTCAATAAACTAATCAACACAATCAACTAAATCAACACAATCAACTAAATAACTAATGAACGCATATATAATTGATGGAATAAGAACACCAATCGGAAACTTCACAGGAACACTTTCCACTATCAGAACCGACGACCTCGGCGCACACGTCATCGCCGAATTAGTAAAACGCAATCCCAACATCCCCAAAGACGCCTACGCAGACGTTATCATGGGCTGTGCCAACCAAGCAGGCGAAGACAATCGAAATGTAGCCCGTATGTGTTCCCTTTTAGCAGGCTTGCCATGGTCAGTACCTGGCGAGACAGTTAATCGCTTATGTTCTTCTGGGCTTTCTGCGATTATTCACGCTAATCGCGCTGTAAAAGCGGGTGACGGTGACTTATTTATCGCAGGCGGCGTAGAGCACATGACGCGTGGACCTTGGGTGATTTCTAAAGTATCCAAACCATTTGGACGAGATGCACAGATGCATGATAGTAGTTTTGGTTGGCGTTTTGTCAATAAGAAAATGAAAGACCTTTACGGCACTGACGGTATGGGACAAACCGCCGAGAACCTCGTTGATATGTACAACATCAGCCGTGAAGACCAAGACAAATTTGCTTATTGGTCGCAAATGAAAGCGGCAGCAGCACAAAAAAGTGGTCGTCTGGCAAAGGAAATCGTCCCAGTTTCTATTCCTCAACGCAAAAAAGACCCGATTATCTTTGAAGCTGATGAATTCATCAAACCGAATACAAGTTTAGAAGTATTAGCTAAACTTCGTTCAGCATTCCGGAAAAAAGAAGACGGCGGAACAGTCACAGCGGGTAATGCATCTGGTTTGAATGACGGTGCGGCTGCAACGATTATTGCTTCTGAGGCAGCTGTTAAAAAGTATAATCTCAAGCCAATGGCGCGTATCGTGAGTAGTGCTGTTGTTGGTGTTGAGCCGCGTATTATGGGAATTGGTCCAGTTACAGCCTCTAATAAAGCTCTGGAAAAAGCGGGTTTGACTATGGATGATATGGATGTGATTGAGTTGAATGAAGCATTTGCGGCGCAAGCCTTAGCATGTACGCGTGCTTGGGGATTGGCAGATAATGATGCGCGTGTCAATCCAAATGGTGGTGCGATTGCTATCGGGCACCCACTCGGTGTGACGGGGGCGCGTGTGGCTTACTCTGCGGCTTTGGAGTTACAGTTGACAGGAAAAAAGTATGCTTTGGTTACAATGTGTGTGGGTGTGGGACAAGGATATGCAGCGGTTATTGAGAGGATATAATAGAGTAGCAACTCCAAATACGACAAGGAGGAGAGCTTACTGTCCCGTGTGCAAAAGCAAATTCATTGGTCATAAAAAAAAGAAATGACCATACAAACTAGGATTTTTATGAAATCGGTTGGTAAAGTTTGACATTAATTACTCAAATGGTGACTTTGAGTCACCTTTTGAGTAGCGTCCTATGATTTACCAACCAAAATCATAAAGAACCACAAACTAAGGAATGCGAAAATAATAGATTCCTAAAATTCCTGTTCTCAACATTTTTTTCAAATTTAGATTCTCACAAATTTTCCGATTACTTTTTCCTCTATTTTCACAAAATAAATACCCTCAGGCAAAGTTACAATGTCAATATAGTGTTCGGTAGCATTTGAGAAAATTCCACTTTTCATTTTCTTCCCTGCTAAATCCCAGATGGAATATGCTCTCCCACTAAAATCCTCTGATTCGGTTTGTATTGTCAATTTATCTGCAACAGGATTGGGATAAATAGTAAAACTATCGGCGATATTTGGGTCGTCTGTGTCATCCAAAAAACCTAAAACTCTAAATCTACGCACCGCATAATTTGCCAAGCCAAATTCATCTCTCGCCTTAAAAACAATCTGATAGGGATGTTCTCGAATGTGCTCTTGTTTAACTTCCCAATTAAAGACAGCATTTACCGTATTCTCATTTTGATTGATGATGTCGAAACTCGCAGGAAATGAAAAGTAATCATATAATCCAGATGTCGAACTCAATGTCAAAATTTGCTCCGCATCCATGTCCGTTGCCGTGATTTCCATATTAACAATATCGCCCACACTTACATTTATCACGTCTTCGTTTCCTCCAAAATTTGTATCAATATCACATAACAAATTTGGCATTTCTAAAACCAAAATCTGCATATCTCTAACCGTCCGACTATTCAAAATACCGTCTCGATAAGTCAATATCTCAAAAGCAATATTGTACTCCCCTTCCACCTGCGGCCTTGACCAATCTAACAAACCAATCGTTTCATCAAAAGACAATATATTCTCATCTCCTGCGCCGATTTCCGTCACCTCCGCATAATTTGTCACAGGCACACCCGCTGCCATAAGTGGCGTCACCAAACGATACGCGACGCTGTCCCCTTCTACATCAAAAGCATTTAAAACGTGTAAATAAGGCTGACCGAGATAAGCAATATCAATCGGTTCTTGTAAAATTACGGGTGAATTATTTGCTTCCATAGTCAAGGTAAATTCCGTTTCCAAATGAAAAGGAATGTTATCAGAAAGTCCATTATTGACATTCAAAACACTCATATTTCGGTTAGGGTCAGTCATCGAAATCACATAAGTCCCAAGCTCCGCATAAGTGTGTACAATGATGTATTTATTCCTTTTAAAATCATTTCCTAAGTCCTCGCCAGCGTTATTTGGACCATTTGAACGATGGACTATCTCGCAATTTTCATCGCCCCAACATATCGTTAAACTGTCTCTATCTGCGGCAAAACTACTGGTTTTAGTAAAAGTCGTTATCGTTGCTTCTATCGTCAAATCATCGGTTTGGATATAAGTGATTTCGCCAGAGCGATTGTGCGTGGCGAAAAGGAAAGAAGTTGAGAAGAGAGTAACAAAGAGAAGTAATAGTTTTTTCATTGTTAATTTTTTCAATAGACTTTATGAATGAGATTTGAGCGGCTTTAAACTTACTTTTGTTACACGGTACTAAGAAGCTGATTGAATTTAACTAATTCTCTATCCATACGGACAAGTTATGAGAGGACAATACTTAAGATCAAACAGCTTCTAAGGAACGCTAATCTTTCAAAACCCTAATTTTCCCAACCAAAGCCTCTGTCAAACTAATCCAAAAAGGACTAATCACCAGAGTTAAAGAAATCAAACAAACCGTAAAATTATACCCATAATCATTAATAATCTGCGCATGAAAAGCTGATAAAGCCAGCAAAAAACTCATTTCTCCTATCTGCGCTAAAAAAGCTCCCCCAACGATAGACTCTTTCCAAGGATTACCAAAAACCTTTAGAATAAAAGTATTTATAACATGATTTGACAAGAAAACCGCAATTAATACCAAGACCAATTCATAGATATTTTCGGTCAAAAAAGCAAAATCTATCTGTAAACCCACACTAATAAAAAAGACCGCTACGAATAGCACCCGAAAAGCGTGTAAGGTATTGTGTATCCAATCTGTGGCATGAGAAGCGTGCATGACCATTCCTCCTACAAATGCCCCCAATCCTGCGGATAATCCACAGATAGAGGACACCAATGCACCACCAAAGCAGTAAAATATGGCCGCAAAAACCTGTAATTCTTCATCCTTTTTCATACTCTCTGCAAAAGGCAATTTCAACTCCTTTTTGTAGTAAATGTAGAGCATTACACCCGTCAGTAATACACCTCCAAAAAGCATCAAACTAACACTCTCAAAAGTCTCCGTCTTGCCACCCAAAAAAGCCGTAATAATCAGCAATGGAACAATAACAATGTCCTGCATCAACAGAATACTCAAGATGTTTTTACCCAAGCGACTTTCTAATTTGCCTTGTGCCTCCAATATCTTAATAATCACCGCCGAACTACTCAATGCGATGACAAAACCTAAGACTATAGAGCGATTTTCTCCCCAACCTATCATTTCTCCGATACCTAAGACCAACAAACTACTAATGACTATCTGTAAAAAAGTACCAATCAAAGCAACTTTCCACTGCTTTATCAGGTCAGGCAAGTTGATTTCCATACCGATAAAAAACAAGAGTAAAATGATGCCAATTTCTCCCAGTCGTTGAATAGAATCCGTCCGTTCTATCAAGCCCAAACCGTCTTCACTCACCAAAGCACCAATCAAAATATAGCCCACGATGTAAGGCTGGTCTATTTTTTTAAGCATCAAACCAATGATGACAAACAAAACGGATAGAACCGATATTAGGAAAACGAGCGGGTCGGAACCTGCGGATAGGAATATGTTTTGCATAGAGTGATTTATCGTGAAAAAGTTAAATTTTGCTTGTTTTGTTTAAAATTGCAAGTTATGTGAAATTTTGGATAAAGGACGGATTAGATTGGATGAGTCACATTCTGTACGTTGTAAGATGATAAATCTTTTCGCGTTTGTCGAAAAAATCAATTCTTTTATCAGGTTTTGTTTATTTTTGAATTACAAACTACACCTTTAATTCTTAAAAACTCATACAATGTTTCCAAAACAAAATTTCTCCGTAAAAATAACTGATGCGAGGCTGCTTGACTCTAAAAGAGGGACGGTTAAAAGAAGCTCCAAAACTCGTACTTATAGTTTACGGAAAACAACAAATACAATCACTGTTAATCCTGCGCCTCCTTATGCTTTCAACGAACGTGCTCTTTCAGTTGTAGAAGGCAAAATAGACCTATTAGATGAGCATATTGGAGAATATCAATTGGAAATACTCGTAAAGCCTTCTGTTAAAATTTTATACATAATTTGTCTTTGCTTCGTCCCTTTTCAAGTTTATTTTATCGTTACGCTATTTCATAGTCTATCGATAATCAAATTGATGATTTTACTTTTATTTTTTCCTCCACTTGTTTATAGATATATTCAAATTCAGCGAGGTATCAAGGCTATGGCGAAGAAATTGAAGGAGGATAGATTGATATTTGTTGGAGAGTAAATTAGTGTTATTTATTTCAAAATTTCTACCTTTACAGAATGGATATAAAAGGCAAAATCACAAGTGTAGAATATACAATAAACTCCAATATTAATCTGAAAGAAATCAATGTCAAGGAGTTAGATATCAATGATACACCTTCTTGTTTCCTTTTAAATTTAGGTAATACAAATCTGGCAGTAAGTAAATGGGTTTCACCAAAACGTACTCGTTCTTATCCTTACGAAAGAGTTTACAATACCCTTTCTACGGCTAAAAAGATTACCATTATTCCTGTAGTTAAGGATGAAGGTGCAGCAGGAGATAGAGACTTTCTTCAATGGGATACTATCGCACTTATGAGTTTACTTGACGTTTACGTGATACCTGCATTTTATAATAATGCAGAGAGAAAAGAACGATTTTCTGCGAAGACTGGTAAAATTAAGTCTAAAATTACTAATCAAAAGTTCGATAACGATTTTATTCTTTCTGAAATTAAAAAGATTCCAAGTTATCATAGTTCTGCTTTACATTGGAACTTGAAACAACTTCAAAATCTACCTATAATAGTTCGAAAAATTAAAAAGAATTATCATCGAATCAGCTTGGATACGGGTGTCCAGCTAAAAAGTGAACGTGGAATTGATAATTTTCTCAAAAAGACAATGGAAGGAGTTAAGGCGTTCATGAATTTTTCAAGATTAAAAGCGTCAGAGGCACAGCAAAGGGAATTTATAACTATTCAGCCTAAAGAAGCTTTAAGCACTCTTTCTAAAGCGAAAATTACGATAAACAATTATCTTGGCGGCTTGTACTACTTTACTGTAGATGAGATTATTTTAAGTGGAAATTCTTTGCAGCTAATTGAAGCTAAACACACAAAATCTGGGAAGATACCAAGTCGTGGAGATATTAAAGACGGACTTTTGAAGATGATTTTGTACTCAAATTTAGAAGATGTAACAGTTAACAATTTGCCATGTACGAGTATTCCCGTTTTAAAGTTAACATCGTCAAAAATGATTGGTAGTATAAGTTCAGACTCTGAGCCTAAAGCCATCGCAAATTGGTTTGAAGAAAATATAATTTCTGCCAGTGACAAAAAGTTTATAGATAGTCTATTTGCTGAAGCAATAACCAATAATTTCCAAGTACTATTCAAAGCTGCATAATGAAGAAAGCAATAAAAAGTCCATTAAGATACCCTGGCGGTAAAAATAGAGCTATTAAGTTTATAGACCCTTTAATTCCTGAATTTAAAGAGTTTAGAGAACCCTTTATTGGTGGTGGTTCTGTGTTTTTTCATATCAAACAAAAGTTTCCAGACAAGACCTTCTGGATAAATGATTTATACTATAAGTTATTTGAATTTTGGACACAAAGTCAATCTAATTTAGAGCAAGTTGTCGCACAAGTGCAGGCATGGAAAACAGAATATAAAGACGGAAAACTATTACACAGATTTATCTTAGATAACTTTTCTGATTTCACAGAATTAGAAATTGCAAGTGCATTTTTCGTATTAAATCGCCTTACTTTTTCAGGAACAAGTGAAAGTGGTGGCTACTCAAAACAAGCATTTGAGCGACGATTTACACCTTCGAGTATTGATAGATTATCCTTGATTGATAAGGTTTTAACAGATACAAAAATTACAAATTTAGATTTTCAAGAAGTTGTAGAGGCTCCAGGAGAAGATGTTTTCATATTTTTAGACCCTCCCTATTATTCTGCTACAAAATCAGCTCTTTATGGTAAAAACGGTAATATGCACAAGGGGTTTGACCACGAAAGATTTGCAGACGTAATGAGAAATAGTGAGCATAAATGGCTAATTACTTATGACAATTGCGAATATATCCGTGATTTGTTCTCATTTGCAAATGTATTTACTTGGGAATTTACTTATGGAATGAAGAATGTGAATAAAGATGCTGACCAAACGGGAAAAGAGGTTTTTATTTCTAATTATTTGACTTCTTTGGATGAGTTTAAGAAGGATACGCCGCAGTTGGAGTTGTTTGTTAGTTAAAAAGTAAAAATACCATGAATTTAAATGCCCTTTATCCAGAAGACTATTTCAAAATCACTATAAAATGGAACAAACCAGTGCCGTATGAAGAAATTTTAGAGCAAGACTATGAAGAGCAAGAAGACCTATATTTTTATAAAATTATAGCACAATTTGGAAATAAAGAACCAAAGCTAATTTACATTGGTAAAGCGTATAAACAGCATGTCAGAACAAGATTGCGAAATAAAGACCACAAAATTAAACGCAAAACAGTTCAAGAACAATACAAAAGACACATCATATATGTCAGTACAGGAAAGGTGATTGAACACAACTCATCTCTAAAGTCTTCTTACGTTGACAAAGTGGAAAGTCTATTAATTTTTGCACATGCACATAATGATTTTCCTCATTTATTAAACTCTATGAGTGTATGGAATCACAACATAAAAAAAGCTCATCACATTATAAACAAAGGCTACCTTAAGGATGGAATGGAAAAAGAAATTGCTTTGGGTGTATTTGTGAAGTAAAACAAAAATCCGCGCCAATCTGCGTAAATCCGCCAACTCCGCGTTCTAAGCAAGTATTCTAAGCAAACAAACTCCACCACTTTCAAAACCACCCATTTTTCCCTACCTTCGCCTAACAAACGTTAGTTCAAAAACCCGACCACCAAATTATAAAATAATGAAACTAAACAACTATATAAACGGACATTGGATAGCAGGAGACGGCGAAGGCGCTCCTCTCTACAATTCCGTGACAGGCGACCTCATAGCCACAGCCACTACCAAAGGAATTGACTTCGCGGAAGTCCTCAAATACGGGCGCACCGTCGGTAATCCTGCCCTGCGCAAAATGACCTTTCAAGAGCGCGGAATGATGCTCAAAAAATTGGCATTATACCTCACCAAACGCAAAGAGCAATTTTACAAAATCAGCTATATGACGGGCGCGACACGTGCCGACTCTTGGGTAGATATAGAGGGTGGATTTGGTAATCTTTTTGCCAATGCCTCTCACCGTAAAAACTTCCCAAATCAGACTTTTCACGTGGACGGAGACGGTATGGACTTGTCGCGTGGCGAAAATAAATTCATGGGTCACCACATTATGGTGCCTAAGCGTGGTGTCGCTATTCACATCAACGCCTATAATTTCCCAGTCTGGGGAATGCTCGAAAAATGTGCGACCAATTGGATGGCAGGTGTCCCTGCGGTCGTCAAACCTGCCACTTCGACTTCTTATCTCACGGAGGCTGTCGTGCGCGAGATTATCGCCTCAGGTATTTTGCCCGAAGGTGCGCTGCAATTGATTTGTGGTTCGGCACGAACGATACTCGATACCGTTGATAGTCAAGACGTTGTGACCTTTACGGGCTCGGCGGCGACGGGGCGAATGTTGAAAGCGCATCCACGGATTATCAATGAAGCTGTGCCGTTTAATATGGAAGCGGATAGTTTAAATTGCAGTGTTTTGGGCGAAGATGCGGTACCTGGCACGCCTGAATTCAACTTATTTATCAAAGAGGTTAGAAAAGAAATGACGACCAAAGCAGGTCAAAAATGTACGGCAATTCGCCGCATTATTGTACCCGAAAAATTGGTCGAAGATGTCCAAATCGCGCTCGGCAAAGCCTTGTCTAAAGTCGCTATCGGTGACCCGCAGGCAGAAGGCGTACGCATGGGCGCATTGGCAAGTAAAGACCAGCGTCAAGAAGTACGCGACCGCGTGAAAGACTTGACTAAAACCGCCGAATTAGTCTATGGCAGTACGGAACGCATCGACCTAATCGGGGCAGATTTTGAGAAGGGTGCATTTTTGAGTCCGATTTTGCTACGCGAAGACAATCCTTTCAATAATACGGCAGTCCACGAGGTCGAATGTTTCGGTCCTGTGAGTACGATTATGCCTTATAATGGAGTCGATGAAGCGGTTCAATTGGCACATATGGGATTGGGTTCGCTCTGTGCCTCGATTGCGACGAATGATAACAATATTGCGCGTGAATTTACGGTGGAGGCGGCAACGCATCACGGTCGTATCATGGTCATCAATCGCGAAATGGCGAAATATTCGACAGGGCACGGTTCTCCCCTACCCAACTTGGTACACGGCGGTCCGGGACGCGCGGGCGGTGGTGAAGAAATGGGCGGAATGCGCGGTATTAAGCATTATTTACAGCGTTGTGCTATCCAAGGTTCACCGACGACAATTAGTGCAGTGACTGGCATTTATCAGCCTGGTGGCAAAACGATTGAAGCCGAAAAGCATCCTTTCCAATATCACTACGACGAAATCGAACCGGGTATGTCTCTCTTGACCCACAAACGGACGATGACGGACAGCGATATTCAAAATTTTGCCAATCTGACTTGGGACCATTTCTACGCACACACCGATATTACTTCGCTCGAAGGTTCTATTTTTGAAAAACGGGCGGCGCATGGTTATTTCCTTTTGGCGGCTGGTGCAGGTTTGTTTGTTTATCCAGGCAAGAGTCCTGTGGGGGCAAATTATGGTTTGGATGAATGTCGTTTTGTGCGTCCAGTTTACCACAATGACACGATACAAGTGCGCTTGACTTGTAAGGCGAAAGTTGACCGTGACTCGCGTGGTAAGGAACATCCGTCGGGCGTGGTGAAGTGGTTTGAGGAAATTTTAGATGCGGACGGAGAATTGATTGCCACAGCGACTATTTTGACTTTGGTACAGAAAAAATCACCTTTTCAAGAGGTTTCGCGCGATTGGATAGAGGAAAAATTAGCGGGTCTGACCGAAGATGCTAAACCTGCTTGGGGCACAATGACGCCACAGCACATGGTCGAGCATTTAGAATATTGGCATACGATGTCGATTGATACTTCTTTGGATACGATTTTGACACCAGAGAAATACTTAGAAGATACGCAAGATTCACTTTGGAATTATAAGCCAATGCCAAAGGGCGTACAACATCCTTCTTTGCGTAAAGGAGAATTGGAAGATTTGCGTTTTGCGTCTTTAGAGGAGGCCAAAAAGGCGCTAATGAAGTCTTATGATGCTTATGTCGCTTTCTTTAAGGAAAATCCGAAGACGACGGTGACTAATGCTGTTTTTGGGGAATTGGATAGCTATCATTTGAAATTATTGAACCGCAAGCATTATAATCATCATTTTGAGCAGTTTGGTTTGATTTGATTTTTTACCGCGGAGGCGGAGAGACGGAGAGATTTTTTTACAAAGGGGAGAAACCGACGGTTTCTTCCCTTTGTCATTTCGATGTTAGGAGAAATCTGGGGTATCTGTACTTTTAGGAATTAGCCACAAATAACAAAGCCGCAACAAAACTAATTGCTGCGGCTTCATAACGTTTTATGCTTTTGTTACAGTACTGTAACATTCACTGCATTTGGTCCTTTTCTACCTTCTTCCACTTCAAAAGAAACTTTGTCTCCTTCGTTAAGTGTCGTTCCGTTAAGTCCATTTGCATGAACAAAAACATCCTTTCCTCCGTCATCAGGAGCAATGAATCCAAAACCTTTTTCGTCGTTAAAAAACTTTACTGTACCGTTAGTCATTTTTAAAATTGTAATATAAAGAGGCAGGATAAAATCTTAATACCCTTACCTTCTACACAAAGGAACAACATTTTTGGTGATTAAGTTCCTTTTTTGTGTTTTTTCCTTTCTAATATAATTTTGAATTTATGGGTTATTCTTGTTCAATGACTATCTTTGGAACGGTGGCGGTGGGGGTTGGGTTCCCAAAAATGAACATGAAAACTTCATTATTCGCACATCTCATTTTCTATTTTCTTCTTTATATAGGTAAAACCTCTCCAGTTGCAAGAACCGTCTAAAGTTAATAATAGGTGCTCTTCTCTATATTTGATTCCGTAAGAGTCTAGTGTAGTACAGCCTGCCAACAAATTGTTATTCCATAGCTTCATTTCAAAATCTCTAATTACTGCAATCTGGGCATTAGACAATTTAGATTTTTTCTGTTCGCAGTCTAAATAATATCCTGTTTTTTGTCGCGTAATCGTGATTGAGTCTTTGAAGAAATGAGCACAACCAGAAGACTCAAACGTAATTTGATATTCTTCACCAACCAAGATAGAGTCAAGCATTGTTATTTCTTTAATTGGTTCAATATCAGAGGTAAATTTGTTTACATAGATTGTAATTTTTTTCTTCTCTCCTTTCGAGATGTGGAATTTTTCAAGTTCTCTTCGTTCAAATAGAGACGTAAAAACCAGTTCGTAGTTACCTTCGTCCAACTTTTCAGAAAAAATTCCTTTTTTAGATATAAATAAACTGAAAATTTCCCCAGTTTCTGATATAATTTGAGCATCTTCATAATTTAAGAGCATCGGCCGCTCATTAGTACGACTATCTATAAGAGATACTTCAATTTGCCCTTTTTTACCCCAATCACTATTTGTTAGAAATATTGATAAAATCAGAAAGATTATTATACTCATTTTTAGTTATTTTAATTTCCCACCTTACAAGATTCACACGCCCACTAAATTACTCACCCGTACCTGCTTCTCCACAACAGGTCGCCACTTATCCTGATTAGCCATCGTATCACATATTTTCTCATGAAAATAAACTTGAAACCAAATTTCGCCTTTAAACTTGCCTACATTTTTATAAGTCAATTCAGAGTGAATCATCAACTTCAAAAAAAACTTTTCTTGCGGTTCTCGACGCTTACTTAATATGTGGCTTAACTTCACAGAAGCAATGCCAATATCCTCTGCAAATTGATTTCGTTTATTGCAGACAGTATCAATATATTCAGACAGAAACTCCAAGAAAATATTTCTCTCCTCGTGTATATTTTTGGTTAAATATTCTTCCATTCTGAGTTTTAAGGATAAAAGTTCAGCTTGAATAATTAGATTTGGATTTAGCTTTTTCATCCTTTCCAATCGTGCTGCCATCAACATTTTACCGTCAGCTTTTCTCTCCTTATCGGATGCGTATCTGGAATCTACTCCATATTCCGCATTTTCTATTTCTTT
>CAZQTE010000038.1:0-2602 GCA_964595615.1 uncultured Saprospiraceae bacterium | reverse complement strand
GATACTTGCGTTGTCTTTGAATGATTTGGCGGCGAAGGTCAATTCCATTGCGCCATTGGCTTGGCGACTCATGTCTGTTGGCGCTTCTGTTTTTACTCTCAATTGGTCATTGTCTCCCAAAGTCCAATTGATACGCAAAGCATCTTCTTGTGCTAAGTTGTCTGTTTTGCTAACAATCAAGCCACCGACAGAAGTTGGGAAGCTACCAATTTGTTTGTCCAAATCACCTGTTTTCAACCACAAACTCCACGGTTCAACTGCTGCACCTTTGTTGTAAAACTCGCCCGTTGATACAACTGCAACTGCTTCTAAACCAGACTCTTCTGACAATTCAGCAACAGTCTCTTTGCTCTTATAATTCAAACCATAACCTAAAGCAAATAATGGTTTTGCCTCTGCTGCTACAACTGCGCTACTCGGCCAAGAGAAAGATAAACTTCCGCTAAAGTCATAAGACGGCTCTCTCTGGAATAATAAATCTGAGATACCTCCCCCCTCGCTACCAGGCAACCATGCCGCGATAAATGCGTCAGAGTTATTGATTTCAGGATTAGCCCACATCGGACGACCTGATAGGAAAACAGAAACTACTGGCGTATTGCCGTAAAATTTATCCAAGATATTTGTATCAAAACCAGTCGGTACAAAGTCCAAATTCACACGGTCGCCTTGAAACTCTGCATAAGGGTCTTCCCCATAGACAGCAATGATGACGTCTGCTTTAACTTTTGAGTTGCCTTTTGGAGAATAAATGACTTTTCCGCCTGCTGCTTTTGCTGCTTCTTGGATGCCCGATAGGATAGTTTGGCTATTCGGAAATTCATCATTAGTATGTCCTGTACCTTGCCATGAGAGTGTCCAACCACCGCAGGCTTTGGCAATATTATCTGCGCCGTCACCGATAACCATAATTGTTTTTGAAGCATCTAAAGGCAAGATATTTCCATTATTTTTCAATAAAACCATAGACTCGCGTACTGCTTGACGAGCGATAGCTCTATTTGCAGGCAAACCTAACAGTTTTTCATTTCCTGCATTTTCACGGGTACTTGGCGCACCTTTTTTGAAGATACCAGAGGCAATTTTTACACGCAAAATACGGCGTACGGCATCATCCAAACGCGTCATTGGGACTGTTCCTTCTTTTACATGCTTCAATGTACTTTCGTACAAGCCTTTCCAACTGTCAGGCGCCATATACATGTCCAAACCAGCGTTTAAAGATTGTGCACAATCGGTATTTGTACAACCTGGTACTTGACCGTGACCATTCCAATCTCCAACTACAAAACCATTGAATCCTAATCTTCCTTTTAATACATCTGTTAATAATTCTTTATCACCATGTAGTTTTCTTTCATTCCAACTAGAAAAAGAAGCCATGACTGTTTGTACACCTGCAGGTATCGCACTGTAATAGCCCGCCGCGTGCACATCGCGCAATTCTCCAGCACTAATCTTAGCATCTCCTTGGTCTACTCCGTTTTCTGTTGCACCGTCTGCTAAAAAGTGTTTTGCACTGGAAATAACGTGCCCTTTACCCATAAAATCCTTATCACCTACACGTCCTTGCAAACCGTAAACAATGCGGTCACCGTAAGATTTCACAATTTCGGGTCTTTCCGAAAAACCTTCATAGCTTCTCCCCCAACGTACGTCTTGTGGAACGGCTAAAGTAGGCGCGAAAGTCCAATCGTGACCAGATACTGTCAATTCGTGTGCAGTTACACCTGCGATTTGCTCGATTAAATCTGGGTTATTCATTGCTCCCAAACCGATGTTGTGTGGAAAAACAATTGCACCTTTCAAATTCGTATGACCATGTACGGCATCAATTCCCCAAATCAATGGAATGGCAATCTCAACACCCTCTGGGTCAATCGAAGCATTAAAATATTCATCTGCCGCGGCTACCCATGATTTAGTGTCGGCATAAGGCAATGGTCCTGGGGCTGAATTACCACCACTCAAAATAGAACCTAAACGGTATTTTTTCACCTCTGCTGGTGTGATAGAACCATTGTCTGCTTGGATAACTTGACCTACTTTTTGTTCTAAAGTCAATTTTGGTAAGATTTCGTCGATTTGTGCCTCTATGGCAGGATCTAAAGGGATAGGTTTGATACTTGGCCAAGTTTCTGGCTTGACTTCATTTGTTAGATTTTCAGTTGTATCTGTATTTGACTCTTCAGATTTTTTTTGCTCAGAACATCCCATAAAAAGAAGGGAAAGAATGCATAAAACTGCTGTAAAACTCGATAATAAAGATTGGCGCGTGTACATATTAAGAAAGTAATTAAGAAATAATTTAATATCGGACTTAGAACAATCAAAAGTCTAATATTATGATTGGTTAAAAATTAGAACCAAAGCTACTATGATTTTCTGAATACATGGTCTATAAATACTATTTTTTCACTAGGTTCTATAATTTTGGCTTTTGAACAAAAAGCAACTAAGTATATTTCAATAAATTCTCATGCAAACGCTTTTCTAGCAAAAAAAGACGTACTGAGGATATTTAAGTAACTGAACAAAAGTAATCTGGTTTTCTAAGTAACGACGAAATAATAAGTCCGTCAAGTTGGTCCCGATAGCTATC
>CAZQTE010000037.1:0-22390 GCA_964595615.1 uncultured Saprospiraceae bacterium | reverse complement strand
AATATTTAATTTTAAAACCAAGATTTATTAAATACTGTCTTGTTCTTGTATCAGAATTGAAATCTAACTTCTCTCCAGTTGCCTCTAAATAAGCTCTTCGCATAAGATACTTAAAAGGGTATTCTCTTTCTTCAGTAAGTTTAACCCAATAATAACTATGTATATTTTTGGATGAAATGCCCTCATAATCAATCAGTCCTGCCGCTCTTTCAATATGGTTCTTTTGGATTAAGTCTAACTTCATTATGATTTGAGATTAAGTGTTTTAACTTTATTTTTCATCGTGTAATTTTTTCAAGTCGTATATTTAAACACAAAATATGATTATTCTTTAATTTATTCTCTCTACACGTATTTACTCTTGCAAAGTTGCGATAATATCTTCTCCACATTTCTTTGACTCTGGAGCAAATAATAATACAGGAAACACTTCAAATTATGTAGGATTAGCAATGGTTATAGTATTTTTGTAACTAAGTTTACAGGATACTAAAGCGTTATAGAACAGAATTAACCTTCAAAATCAAATATGAACTCCAAAAAATTAAATGGATTAAAACTTATCTTGTTTCTTTATAGTTTTTGTTCTGTAGCCAGTATAATCTGTCTATTTTCTTTAGTAGTATTTATGATTTTTATAAAAACAATAGTATATATTAAAAATATATTGAATTTGACTAAGGCAAAATTTATCAAGCTTTTAGAAGACGAATCCCTGAGAGGCATTCTAATTCGTATCGCTCTATTCTTGTTTATCGTAACAGCATCATTTAAGTTATTATTCTCTTTTTCCACTTACCAGTCATTTGGAAGTTCAAATGAAATACTGGGTTTACTTATAAAAGTAATATCTGTTATAGTTGCTGTGATTGTGAGCTATTTATTTGCAAAGCTATTCTCGGAAAGAAAGGAGCGAATAGGACGCAAGCAGGAAATTGACATACTGGCAAAAAAAGTATTTCGTTTACAAAGGTTATCTTACAGAATTAGATTTTCACATGAGTTTTGGCAGATAAGAACAGACTATAATCCTAAGAACATAATAGACTATAATTATAAAAAACTTACACTTGAATCATACCGATATAATGATAAACGACCTTATGAGGAGCAACTGAAAATTTCTTCTGAAATAGGTTCATTAGCTGGCCAAGCTTACTTAGGTTTAAAAGGACTCGAAAACGAAGAACACTCTTTTGTATTTATTCAAGATTTCAATTTAAAAACTTTTAGTCTTGATGAATTACATAAATTCAAAGAATGTGCACATTTTTTTGGGACATTTCTTTATAAAAATAATTCAGGAGATGCTTGTTTTAACAGGATGCAGACGATAGATAAGGATTATATAGATGACTTATATTTCAAAATTATGGATAGAAAAATTAATAGAAAACAATTCGGAACTGATATAACAGACCTTTATTCATTTTTTTCAGAAACATTTCTTGATAATCTATATTATTTAACTGATTTGAATGAGGCGCGAATGTCTAAATTATTCTATTGGGCTTTACAAAATGTAGTTGTATCCTTATTACTGTTGACTATGAGCCTATTTCTTTTAATCATTGATTTAAATCCTGTAACGGAGTATGTATTTACTTTACTTGCTGTGAGTATTTTTGTTGGCAACACAGTTGACCTTGTAACTATAATTTATAATGCTGTCAAGACAGAATTAAAGATTGATAAGGTTTATAAAATATAAAAATATGAAGCTAAAAATTAAAAGGACTTAGCCCTTTAATATCTAATTTATCAAAGGCGCATTTTGAGCTCAATAAATTCCTAATGTCTATAGGACTCAATGTCTTAGTGTGTACTTCGAGACCGTAAGAACGAATTACAGCTACGAGTGTAACGTTTAAAAAATGGCGGAAGTGTTCGATAGAATATAGATAAGAAGGCAACGGTACGTATGTTGCAGCTTCTGGTAAAGCTCCTATTCTTCGAAATTCTGTAAATACAACTTTATCTCCTGATGCTAAAGACAGTCCTTGCTTTTCTAATTTGTAACTTATTACAGCATTGTTTAATGACATCAAAAGTTGCCAATCTAAATAACCTTCTTTGCGTAACGTCTCTATTGTTGCGATAAAATTAGGATTTTTTACAAGTAAAGGAAGAGATACATTTAGGTTTTCAGCACCTTTAATATACCTTTCTCTAATACTTTTGAGTTGCTGGCTTTTATTATAGAATTTGGAAATGTTTTGATTCCATTCTAAAAGAGAGTGACTTTCAGTATTAAAATCTTGCTCTGAAAGGGGAGATGAAAAAAGATGTCTTTTACTGCTATTAAACTTACTTTTGTCAAAGTAGCTTTCATAATAGTGTTCATAGATTTTTCCAAAAAATGTTTTTGTAATCAATTCTTCTTTCTTGACTACCTTTTCCAGTATCTTCGAAAATGCTTCATGTGGCAGTAGAGATTGTCTAAGCAGAACCTTTAAAGCGAATTCACAATACTTCGAAGTTAATTTCAGAGCATAATCAAGTTCATCAGACTCCGCTGTAGGAAGAGATATTTTCCAAAGATTTTCCTTATTGGAAGGAATACTTTCAAACCCAGGGCTACCAAAATTTACTTTACTGACTTTTATTTTCACATCTGACTTTAACAAGTGTAAATCTTCTAAAGCAAGTTCAACAAAAAATATTTGTAAGTAAGCGATGAGTTGTTCTGCCAAGACAACTGTTTGGTAGTTATTTTCATATTCAAAAATCCAATTTACTCCGAAAACGCTAAATTTTACTACTACAGTTTTTCCCAGGTCACTAAAAGGACTGTAGGACATTTTCTCTTGAAATATTTTAAACACCTCTTCGTCAGATAATACATCGTATTTTTTACTTACTAATTTAGTAGATTTCAGCACATCATCTTTTAACCAACCCCACCTGACCATTTTTGAATCGATAGTATCAGATAGTTCGGGAATGTACCTATTACCAAAATATCTAATAAGCCCAGAATAATAGACTATTTCGGTATATTGAGTTTCCTCCGTAAAAACTTGTTCTTTTTTGAATGCAGATAATAAAGGGATAAGAGTATCCGTCAAATCAAGGAAACTTATCCAATTACCAAATTTATACTCAATATTAGCTAACTGTCTAATTCCCTTACTCAAGTTAGGCATTAACTCCTTGTCTCTGTCTCTTGTAGAAAAATGACAGGCCGCCATAGCATAAAATTTAGCTGCATATAGCATTTTTAACCTCTTATATGACTCGGACAAAAGGAGACAGGTCAAAATCAAACCATACATGGTTTCTTTTTGAAACCACTTTATTTTTGATTTGTGTAAAGCTTTAAGAGCCATAAGCTCGTTATTTGTATCTAAGTAAAGAATGGCTCTGTCTCTTAATTTTTCGGCGGCATGAATATTACCTATTCTTTTTGATAGAATATCGTCAATCTTTTGTGCTAAATCTTCTAAATCTACACTAACAATATTTATTTTAAGGAGTGTTTCAATTTGTGCATTTAACTGCATAGATAATTCTTCGACGGGAAAAAATGGAGCTTCAGGTAAGCGTTCTATGATTTGTGTCAGAAGCAATAAACTTTCTTCTAATGCTTCTTTATATTGTGATACTTCTGTGAACTGTTTTCTAACTCCGTTCATCATCTGCTGTCGTTTAATTTCGGCAAAAGAACAGAAGTCATTAGCCGTAAAACTATTATCTATACATTCATCTGTAGCTTTAATCAAGATGTTTCTCCATCTTTTCACTTCAGACTTATCGAAAGTAAAGTCAATCTTATGTTCTGCATCTGCACTTAAGAAAGATAATAAACAAGTAGCATCTGTCAAGTCTGATATTTCTGTAAGCTTCTCTAAATCTGCAAAATAAAACCGTATATCTTCTTCATGTCCCATATAAAACCTCAAACCTATAAACGCAGCCACAAACCTTTCATATATTGCATCCCTTTTCAGAAGAGAGTCCTTTTCTTCTGCAACGAAAGCATTCATCTTGTCTAACCAAAACGGTAAATCTTGCTTCAAATTTTCGTCCTTATAAATAAATCGCAGTGCATTTTTAAAGTCTTGAAAGACTTCAAAAGACAGAGAAAAAGCTTCCTCCGTCTTATATTCTTCCAATAAACTTTCGTACCAGCTGTCACCATTCTCAGGACGTGGAAAAATTTCCGAAGGTACATTGAGATATTTGTTAGCAATCCAAAAAGTATCGCTGTCAGATAATAATTCCGCGATAGCTTTGACATCAATAACCTCTAAGGTGACATCAAATTTACTTTTTATGATTTCTTGTATCTGGTGTCTCTTAGCAACAGGAATAGGCTCTCCGCTAAAAAAGTAAATTCTATCAGGCAGAACGCCTGATTTCATAATGGTGGTTACATCCTTAAATATTTTACCTTTGGGAGTAGCAGGTTTTTTCTCTAAAGAACAAGCGAATGCTATCGGTTTTTCTGAAGCTAAACCGATGAATGAGTTATCGGCAATACCAGAATTTTTGAGATAAGTGTGAAAGGTTTCGAAATCTCGTCCTTGGTCTCCACCAGCCTGCACGGGACCAGTAGCAGGAAGGACATTGCTGCATATTTTTGTTAGTGTAACATGCCGACAAATATGTTCAAAATTCATCTGCCCGTTGTCAGGTGACAATTGGTTGAAGCCAAAAAGAATTTGCTGGATTAAGATGTCTTTGTTTTTCATAGTATTTCTTTATTTCACACACAATTTACGGATAGATGAACTATTTCTACAAAAAAAGTATTCTTTATTTTAGATTATAAAAATATAAAATATGAGTTTAGCTAAACTAACAGAAGAATTTGCCACCAGCTTAAAATATTCAAAGGACTATCAATTATTTTCGACTCACGAGGGTAGCAGATACAAACTCTTGAATGGTTTGCATCATTTAATTAAAGCTTATAAGCCTTTTATCAACAAGGTAAATGCAAAAGGTTATACTCAATACTACGACTATAACTTATCAAAGCATTGGGAGTTGGCTATTAGCTTCATAAGTGAGAATTTTTCAGAAAAAGTGCTCAAAGATTTTCAAGAACTACCGAAATACGAAAACAAGTTAAAGTATAATAATCTTGCGGCAAATGTATTTGATATCGGTTTCCAAATTAGTCGAGAAGAAAAAAATAAGAATAAGGATACTACGGTACAACAGTATAATTACCTAAAATATATGGTGAACTGTCTCGAAAATTACGGACTGCATCCAAATATTCAAAACCGCTCTAAAGATTTTTATGGTAAGTACTGGCTGGTAGTTTCTCATAATTTTGAGAGAAAAAATAATAAAAGGATAGCGATAGGTAACTTGACTAAAAGTAGGTTATTGGAAGAATATATTACTCCTTTCTTAAACCGAGCACCATTATTTTTAAACGGACAGCATGTTCCTCATGCTAACATAAAATGTATCAATGTCGCTCAATTATTACTTACTCCAAATGAGCTACATCTTTTCAAAGAAAAACATAACGCAAAAACTGATTTACAAGTTTTTAAAAACGCTACTGAAGTAACAGATGACTTCCTTACTACTCGTAAGATAAATGAAAACTACGCACTCAGCAAAGAAATTATGGGAATGGTACATCCTAAATTTCAAAAACTGATTAAGAATAAATTCAAAATACAGGAGTACAGTGAGGCAGTATTATCTGTTTACAAGGAGTTAAATGACATCATTAAAGAAGAGTACAAAGCTTTGTCTGGAGAAGAGTTAGATGGTATTAAATTAGTTTCAAAAGTATTCAATAAAAATAATCCTGTATTCATTTTTCCGCCAGACCTGTTAACTGAGAATCATCAAAAAGAACAAGAAGGTTACCACCTTATGTTTATAGGTGTATTGACAGGCATACGCAATCCGCACGCGCACAAAAATTTTAATCTCAAACCGAAAGATGCTTTGTACAAAATACTTCTTGCGAGTCATTTGCTTGATAAGTTTGAGAATAGAAGTCAATAATAGAGTGTTATATTTATTATTGCGACTAAAGCTATGTTTATAGCCTTGTACCTACTCGTTATTCTTTAAGTCAATTTAGTATGGCAGAAATTATAAAAATAATTAGCATAGGAGACGCAAAGCCCGTAAAAGGGGTGTGGTACGATTACTTTGATGATATTTTCATTTCAGTTATTCCTTTTAAAAGAAGAAAACATATTCGACGAAAATCAGTTATTTCCTCTGATAAAGCAGATAACGGAACTTCTGAATGGCATTTAAAATGGCAATACGAAATAATAGAAAAAAGCTATGGAATGAATCATTCTGGAAAGAAGACCTATGAGATATCAATACTTGTAGACGAGGAAAGGCATATTATAGATAGTTTGGTTGACGAAAAAATAGCAATTGAATTTCAGCATACACTTTCTGTGGATTTGAAAGAAATGAATCAACGTTTTTTTGGACACAAGAAGGCTGGTTTTATTCCGTATTTGGTTTTGGATTTTACAAAATTTCAGTACCAAGACTTCTTGACTCAAGAAGAGAAGCTAAGTGAAAAATTAGATAAATGGTTAACATCTGCTTATCACAAAAATAATAACCTTTTTATTGACTTAGAAGAT
This sequence comes from uncultured Saprospiraceae bacterium, assembly GCA_964595615.1. GTDB lineage: Bacteria > Bacteroidota > Bacteroidia > Chitinophagales > Saprospiraceae > JAHDCG01. Next base: position 15,803 of record CAZQTE010000037.1, on the reverse strand, counting down.
AGAACAATAAGGCTGTCTGATAATATTGCGCAGAAGCACATTGCTTTCACACAGGAAGAATTCGTTCAAAAATTACTCGGACTGGAGGATGAAATGAAGGTGCTGAAATCGGAGTGGAGAAAGATATTGTCCGATAGAGAGAAAGCGCGTAAAGTTGCTGAAAAAATGGCAGAAGAGAGGTCAGCATATTATTTTCAATTGGAGAAAGAGGAGAACAGGAAAGAAAAATTTGAAAGCCCCGATTATAAATACTTTCGAGACTGTTACAGAAACAAGGTGATTTTGCCCTACATACTTGAATATGCTAAAGACTTGTTTAGTTGTCAAACCCACGGAGGTAAAACAGAAGGGAATACCTACGAAAAATCATATTCCTTCTTCTCTCGGGAAAGAGATTTCTCTATTCACTATGTCAACGTGTCTGCTATTAAGACTAGAACAGTTTCAACCTATCGAGGGACACGAGATAAATGGAGTTTCACTTATTTGTATGCTTATGTAGAGGTATGTATCAATATATCTGACCAGTCTGAAAGCTATCGTTTTGAGATTGAGAGAGGGCAGACTTTTAAGAAATAAAATTCAAAATTGAGCTTAATACATAACAAATGGATAGCTTCGTACTGTTTTTTAATGGTTTGTATATATTTCTGATTAGCATCGTATTTTTTCTTGACCTAAGCTCAAAAGAAATTCAACACATGATAAAGACCAAGTTATATTCTGTTTTTTGGAAAAGAAAAAGTGTACGCGCTTTGTATTTTTATATTTTCATTCTTTTCCTTTTTGCCATCATATATAATCGAATGGACAACGGAAATTTTTATCATACGACAGCCAAACAAGAACAAACTTATACAGATTTGGTCAGCGAAGTCGCAGATACCTTAATTAGAGAATTTGAATATTTTGGTAATGTCAGTCCAAGAATTGAAGACCCCAAAAATAGAAGGCAAACGAACCTTATTTCATATCAAAAACATATTACGACAGAAGCAAAAGTGGTGGGAATACGAAACTTCTACACCGATAAAAAGCACATCAATATTCAATTATACATAGAAGTAAAGCAAAATTTTAAAGAGGGAGTTTCTTATGATATTCTTCAAAATACATATTGTCTCAGACACGATATATTTTATTTATCCCCAATAATCAAATATGATATATTTTTAAGTGAAAAAATTGGAACGGGGGGGCACAAATACACACGAAAGGATGATGTCATTATGTTTCATACAGGGAAGACTATTCCTATTACTATAACGGACTTTGAGGATTTCTCCTTTTGTAAAATCAAAAATCTTACAGTTGACTATAGGGAATTAATTTTTCCTAAAAGTTCAATAAATCAACATAGTAAAAAGTTCAATATATACCTGTCTCCAAGTGCCTATAAGTTCATTGGAGATATTTACAACGTTAATAAAGGTTATACAAAAGGTACAAATGGTAACTTTCTCAGAATGCTATATTTAAGTGCGAGCGCTATCACGACTTTAGGACTGGGAGACATTTATCCAATTAGTAATTGGGCGCGGTTTTTAATAATTTTGGAAAGTATCATAGGAGTAGTTGTTATCAGTATGGGTATCAATTATTTGTTTCAAGAAGCCTCAATAACGAGGGAGTGATTTTTCGAAAACCCAGTCATACTTAACATAAGGTAATTTATAATAACAGTATTTGCACATAAGTATTTTCTAATTTTCACCTCTCAAAGGGGGTATGTTTCTAAGCCCGGACAGCTATACTTTTATTTGGTAAAATAACTCTACAAGTAAAAATTAATCTATTGATAATCAGTTTCTTATGATTTTAGTAGACCCTCAAACAAGATTTTAGTGTCCGGACTTAGAAACATGCCCCTCAAAGGGTTACGTTTCTAAGCCCTTCAATCGAGGACTTCTCGGACTAAAAAAATACAAATTCATATTGTCTTTTGTAGTTTAATTTATGTTAAGTAAGATTTCAAAATCCCTGTCTTATACTGAAATAAGTTGACTTTAAACTTTTTTCTACTTGACAGAAGGTCGTCTGGTCAGCAAGCTAAGAAACATCATCTACCCCTCGCCGGTCTTCACTTCCACTTTTCTTATATTCCGAAGGCGACATTCCAGTCACTTGTTTGAATTGTCCTGAGAAATGTTGTGGACTTCGGTACTCTAATTCATCAGATATTTGCGACATGGATTTTGTACCGTATGACAGCAATTCTTTCGCACGTTCTATTCTTTGAGCAATGATATAATGCTCAATCGTCATGCCCGTTTGCTCAGAAAAAACAGAAGACAGATGACTGTAACTAACATTAATTTCCTTTGACAACCAATCTGAAAAATTGAGATAAGTAGGCTTTCTCGACTCTCCGTAAAAATGCCTGATAACAGCAAGTTTTATGTCTTCTGCAATTTGGCTGTGTCTCTCTGTCAGCAATTCAAAGCCTACTGCTTCTAATCTTTGCTTGAACTCTGCAAGTTGACTAAAAGTAGCACCTACAGCAGTTTCTACGTAGCCCAATTTCGTTTCTATCGGCTGCATTTCTAACTCTTCCGCAATGTTTTTTACCGTTGTAATACATCTCGGACAGACCATATTTTTAATATGGATGATATGCTTATTCATAAGACTTTCTTTTTCGTTTTTAGTAAAAAAAACAACAGCCTCTTCCATGTACACCGACACGGAGAGGAAAAATTAAAAGAAAGTGCTTCTATATTAAAAAGCTCTGGTAAAGAATTTGTCGAGAGATTTTATCTGGAGGTGGATGAAAGCAAAAAATATCATAATCTACCTTAATAAAGGCTGATGTGTGTACCTCAACAATAAAAGAAGGAAAGTTAATATCAAGAATTGGCAGACTCAGAAAAAAATCATTAGATATGACATCTTGGTTAATTTCAGACTTCACATAATCAGATTCCTCACTACAACACTTCCGTTTCTGGTCATCAGATTTTTTAGCATGAAAAGGACAGGAAGGAAGTTTAGAGTTTGCATCAGTAGTTTCATGGCAGCTTTTAGGCATCCACCACAAACCCGTTGAGCGCAACTGCTTTTGACAGTAGTGCCGATTAACGGTAACTCCAATGGTTGAAATAAAAACCAAAGCAGCCATGAGAAGATGTAATACTCTAAGTCCCATTTTATTAAAACAACTGATTTTGAAAAAAGACTTACATAATTATACGACTATCTTACAATATTATTTTCTAATCTGACTTTAAGCCCACAATTTAGTTTAAATAAAGTATTTTTGGAAACCAATAGTCAAAATTGGTTAGTTTGCTGTCAATTAAACAGCCTAATTATATACTAAAACGAATTTTTTCAATAAAAAATACCGCAATGAAAAGACTTTTACCTTCATTTTTATCAATGCTCTTTTTATTCTCAACAAGCATTCTAATCGGGCAAAACAATGTAAGTTTGAAGATTAATCATAAGCTCGGTGATGCTGACTTTGCATTTAATACGGAGGCGACTAACAACATGGACAATCAATTTAATGTTGACCGTTTAGAGTATTATATGTCAGGTTTTACTTTGTTTCATGATGATACTTCTACAGAAATATCAGATTTGTACTTTCTCGTGCGCGCTAACGAAGAAACTGTATTAGATTTAGGTATTTTTGATATAGATAACATTACGGAGATTCGTTTCCACATTGGAGTAGATGAAGAACCCAATCATTCAGACCCGTCTTCTTACTCTTCTGATAATCCACTCTCTCCTCAGTTTCCTTCTATGCACTGGGGTTGGGCTGCTGGCTATCGCTTTATTGCTATGGAAGGTAAGGCAGGAGCGAGCTTGAACCAAGAATACCAACTACACGGTTTAGGAGACGATAACTACTTCGAGACACGTCAGGTTGTTACTCCTACGATAACGACTGAAGGAATCTTAATCGAATTAGATGCAGATTATACACGCGTAATTGAAGACATTAATGTAAGTAGCGGTGTAATTTCTCACGGTGAAACGGGAGCAGCAAAAATTGCTCTGGAGAATATGAAAAATCACGTTTTCTCTCAAACAGGTAGTGTTTCAGATGTAACGGATTATAATGCAATCAGCAAATTGGAAGTATTCCCAAATCCTACTACTAATCAAGAAATTCAAATCTCGATAGAAACAGTGAATTCAGAAGCAGTGGATTTACAATTATTCCGTGCAGACGGTTCTTTGGTAAATTCAAAAACAGTGAGCGGTAACAATACAACTGTGGTTCAGTTAGATGCGAAAGGATTTTACTTCTTACGCGTTTTACAAAACGGACAGACCGTAGGTTATCAGAAAATTGTAGCGCAATAAGAATGCGAATTATACTTATCTTAACGTCAGTAGTTCTACTGTTTGGATGTCAAAAAGGTGTGGAAATTGAGGAGGAAACTCCACGATTTCCACTTCTAATGGAAGTACCGGAAGGGTTTCCTGAAATAGAACATCCAGAGGGAAACAAATTTACCTACGAACGCTGGGCTTTGGGGAAAGAATTATTTTTTGAGCCTGTTTTATCCGCCGATAGTAGTATTAGTTGTGCTTCTTGCCACAATCCGGTCTTAGGATTTAGTGATGACAAAGAATTTAGTTTTGGTGTAGAGGAACGTATCGGAACACGAAATTCTTCTCCTTTGGCTAATTTAGCTTATCATCCCTACTTTACGCGCGAAGGTGGTATTCCGACATTAGAGATGCAGGTATTAGTACCAATACAAGAACACAATGAGTTTGATTTTAATATTCTACTCATTGCGGAAAGATTAAAACAAATACCGAGTTATGTCGAACAAGCTCAAAAGGCTTACGGTCGAGAACCTGACGCTTTTGTAATAACGCGCTCGCTTTCTTGTTTTGAGCGAAGTTTAATAAGCGGCAATAGTCGGTATGACCAATATCAGTTTCAAAACGATAATCGGGCTTTGACTATGCAAGAACGACGCGGTATGGACTTGTTTTTTTCAGAAAAAACTAACTGTTCGGAATGTCATGGTGGGTTTAATTTTACAGATTATTCTTTTCAGAATAATGGATTGTATCAATCTTACGCTGATGAAGGTAGGTATCGTTTAACGGGCGAAGAACAAGACCGCGCCACTTTTAAAGTACCAAGTTTACGCAATATTGCACTGACTGCACCTTATATGCACGACGGTTCTATCGCATCATTAGAAGGAGTGATTGAGCATTACAACTTAGGAGGAGAGGCACATCCTAATCGTTCTGAAAAACTGCAAGCTCTCTCTTTAAGTACACAAGAAAAAGAAGATTTAGTCGCTTTTTTACGCAGTTTAACCGACGAAACTTTTATCAAAAATCCTCTTTTCTCGCTTTGATTTCACACCAAAAAAATAAAAACAGATGAAAAAGAATTATTTTTTACTGCTTAGTCTGATGACACTAATTTTATTCTCTTGTAAAGAGGATGAAACGCCTCCCACGCCTGTTGACCCTGTGGTTTTGGAGACGGCACTCTATGATTTTAAACATGGAGCTTTACCCGCCCCAAATCTTCCAGAAGATAATGCGCTCACGCAAGCGAAAGTGCAATTGGGACGTATGCTTTTTTATGAACCAGAGTTATCCAAAGACGGCTCTCAAGCCTGTGCCGACTGTCACCGACAAGAAAATGCTTTTTCTGATACCGATAGGTTTTCCATTGGCGTACAAGGTTTGCCTGGCAAACGTCAAGCGATGTCCGTTGTCAATATGGCGTGGAATGAGAACGAGTTCTTTTGGGACGGACGTTCTCATTTGTTGCGTGACCAATCTCTCTTGCCAATTCAAGATGAATTAGAAATGGACGAAACTTTGGAAAATGTCATCACAAAACTAAAAGCACGCGAGATTTACACCAATCAATTTATCCGCGCTTTTGGAGATGATGCGGTGACGGAAGAAAGAATGTCTTTGGCTTTGGAGGCATTTATGTTTACGATTGTTTCTTACAGTTCAAAATACGATAAATTCTTAGCGGGAGAAGTAGAATTAACGGAAAGTGAAGAGCGCGGAAGAGAATTATATTTCACAGAATACAATCCATTTTTTCCAGAATTTTCGGGCGCAGATTGTCAGCACTGTCATGGCGGCGCAAATTTCGAAAATGACCAATACATGAATAACGGATTGGACACCGATGCAGAAATGACAGACGACGGACGCATGACTGTGACGGGGGACGAAGCGGATAAAGCTAAATTTAAAGTTACTTCTTTACGTAATATAGCTCTTACGCCTCCTTATATGCACGACGGTCGTTTCCAGACTTTGGAGGAGGTTGTTGACCATTATAATGAAGGGATTCGCTCTTCTTCTACGGTTGACCCTGCTATCGAAAATACCCGTGAGACGGGTCTATTTTTGACAGCGGAAGATAAAGTTGATTTGGTGAATTTCTTGAAGACTTTGACGGATGAGGAGATGCTGGTTAAGGAGGAGTATAGTTCTCCGTTTTAAGTAGTAAGGGAATTTAGAAAACATGAGTCATCCCGAATTTTACAACAAGATGTTTTCAATGTAAAAAGGCACCTAAAGGTGCCCAAATTGGGGTTTTAGGGGGTAACATTAATATTTTGCATGCAAAATATTAATGTTACCCCCTAAGTTTTTCCTTTCGGCGAGCGAAAGCGAGCCGCAATTGCTGTAAAAAGAGAAATCCCGAACTTTCAAGTGAAAATTCGGGATGACTCATGTTTTCTGCTTTCTACAGGTCTGCACTCCGCAACCTCAAACTATTCAAAATCACCGACACCGAACTAAAACTCATCGCCAATGCCGCAATCATCGGCGACAGCAATAAACCAAAGAAAGGGAACAAAACACCCGCAGCAATCGGTACACCCAAAGTGTTGTAAATAAAAGCAAAAAATAGATTTTGCTTGATATTTTTCATGGTTGCATGACTCAAATTGTAGGCTTTGACAATGCCCGTCAGGTCGCCTTTAACTAAGGTGATTTTCGCGCTTTCTATCGCGACATCTGTACCCGTTCCCATTGCGATTCCAACATCTGACTGTGCTAAAGCGGGGGCATCATTGATGCCGTCGCCTGCCATAGCAACGACTTTTCCTTGTTGCTGTAAATCTTCGATATAACGCAATTTATCTTGTGGTAAGGCACTTGCTTTGAAATGTGCCAAACCCAGTTTTTTGGCTACAGCAGCAGCAGTATTCTCATTGTCGCCCGTCACCATAATGACCTCAATTCCTTTGTTTTGTAACTCCTTAACCGCTTTTGCACTACTCTCTTTTATCGCATCCGAAATACTGATGTAGCCTTCTGCCTTTCCGTTGATACTGATATAAGAAACTGTTTTTCCTTGCTTTTGCTCTGCAATAACTGCCTCATTTATCTCCGTTGGGAGTGCAATTTTATACTGTTCCAAAAGACTTTTATTTCCCAAAGCAATTTTTTCTCCGTTCACATTTCCAATGACACCTTTACCTGATACGGAGTCAAAATCCTCTGTTTTTACTAAAGAAATATTTTGCTTTTCGGCAGCCTTAATCATGGCTTGCGCTAATGGGTGTTCACTGCTTTGATTGAGTGAGGCAACGATTTTCAACAAGTCTTTTTCACTGTTTTCGCCAAAACTCACGACTTGCTCTACCGAAGGTTTTCCCTCCGTCAGTGTTCCCGTTTTGTCAGTAATTAGCACGTCAATTTCGTTCATTTTCTCTAAAGCCTCTGCATTTTTTATCAGGACACCATTTTTCGCCCCCTTCCCTACTCCCACCATGACTGACATCGGCGTCGCCAAACCCAAAGCGCAAGGACAGGCGATAATCAAAACCGCAATGGCATTCACAAACGCATAAACAACGGCTGGTGCTGGTCCGAAAAAATACCAAACGAGAAAAGTAATGACCGAGATTAGCAAAACCGCGGGCACGAAATATTTAGCAATCTGGTCAGCCAATTTTTGGATAGGCGCACGCGAACGGCTGGCATTATTTACCATTTCGATAATCTGCGAAAGTAGGGTCTCTGCACCCACTTTTTCTGCCCGCATCACGAAGGATTTTGTACCGTTTATCGTACCCGAACTAACGGCATCACCCCTTTTTTTATCAATGGGAATGGGTTCGCCCGTTATCATAGACTCGTCAATACTACTACTCCCCTCTTCGATTATTCCGTCAACGGGGATTTTGTCGCCGGGTTTTACGCGCAATAAATTTCCTTTCTCAATATCGTGTACGCTGATGATTTTATCTTTGCCGTTTGGAGTCACTAAAACGGCGTCTGTAGGTGCTAATTTTAGCAATTCTCTGACCGCACTTCCTGTCTGTGCATGTGCTTTGGCTTCTAAAAGTTGCCCCAATAATACCAAAGTCAAAACTACCGCCGCCGCTTCAAAATAGACGTGTACATCTCCATTTTCTGTTTTAAAATCCATGGGAAAAATATCGGGAAACAGCAACGCAAAAATACTAAAAACCCAAGCCACTCCCGTCCCTATGCCAATGAGTGTAAACATATTTAGATTGAGCGAAACGATTGATTTCCAAGCCTTTACAAAAAACATCCAACAAGCATAAAAAACAACAGGTAAGGACAAAAAGAACTGTACCCAATTCCAATTATACTGCGGCATGAGGTCGTACAAGGGGTTATTGGGAATCATTTCTGACATAGAAATCACAAACAAAGGCAGCGCGAAAATAGTCGCTATAATCATCTTATGGCGCAACTCTTTGTATGCCTTATCCTCTCCACTTTCTTCGGGTTGCATTGGCACTAAATCCATTCCACACTTCGGACAGTCACCTGGCTCATCACGAATAATCTCGGGGTGCATCGGACAAGTATATTGACTACTCTTTACTAACTTAGGTTGTTCGACTAAGTCCATTCCGCAAACAGGACAATCACCGGGTGCATCGTAAGTCTTTTCGCCTTCGCAATGCATCGGACAATAGTAAACGCCGTTACCGGGAGCTGATTGTTTCGGCTTTTCAGAATGGATGTGCTTTTTATGTCCCTGTGCGTGCGGCATTTCTACGGTATAATGTAAACCTGCTGCGGTCAATGTCTGTTGCAGTTTTTCGGGCGAGATGTGGGAAGTCATATCGATTGTAACTTCTCCTTCTTTGAGATTAGTCGTGATGTTTGTGACTTCAGGGAGGGATTTAACAGCGGCTTCGACGCTGTTTTGACAGCCCATGCAAGACATTCCTGATATTTTATATTTGTGTGTCATTGGTCTTTGTTTTAAATTTTGCTTTGTTTTACTTTAAAACAAGCTAAGCATCTTATTTGCTTTACAGAATTCTTGATTTAATTTACAATATTCTACGAAATCACTCCCTCGGATGCATCCCGGTCGCCAAATCATAAGTCCCGTCCTCTTTCGGCGTGATTTCAAAGTAAAAAGCCGTCGGAGCTTTGTATTCTCCAAAATGCCGAACACCCTGCATATCACATTGCATATTATACAAACGAATCTTTCCGTCTTGTTCCGCTGCAACATAATAGCCTTGGGAAAACCACCGCATTCTATCCGCTAATTCAGGGGCAATTCCATCCAGTAGATGCTCATTTACTGGGAAAGATTCAAAGCTAATCGGTTCTTTGTCCAAGATAGAGTATTTACCGATGTGTAATTGTTCCGCATCTTTAGCGACGCCATACCAAGTCAGATTCCCAACAGATACGGGTACCGTCAACAAGTGAAAATAAGGCATTTTGTTCTGTTCTAAACTATCGGCAAATACCTGCTCGATGTGTTGCTTATTCGCTAAAGTAAAAAGCAAATATAGCGAACTGACTATAAGACCGATATTATTTGGAAAAGGTCGCTTTTTATCTTCCTTTTTGAAAAGAAGAATACTGCACAACACACCAACGATTAACGGCACAGTATAGACAGGGTCAATGATACTAATGCTATCAAAACTTACACGCCAATCGGTAAACGGCAAAAATAATTGTGTACCGTAAGAGGTGAAGGCATCAATCAAAACATGGGTGAAGAATACCAAAAAACTAAACAATCAAAGTCGCCGATAAGAAACGTCTTTTGTCCATTTTATCTTAGTCAAGAGCCACGCAAAAAGGAATGCTCCCAAGAGACAAAAAAGGATAGAATGACTGTATCCACGATGTACACTTATCTTTTCTAACTCATCATAGAAGAAGGTTAGAAAGACATCCAAGTCGGGGATTGTCCCGCCAATTACACCAAGAATTGCACCACTACGCCCTATTTTTTTTCCGAGTACGGCTTCTCCTACTGCTGCGCCGAGGGCGGCTTGTGTTAGGCTATCCATGTTTTTTGTTTTGCTTTTTTATCAAAAAGTTTAATTATTTACAGAGCATCAATTTTCACATCCTAATTGTACTTTTGATGCGGGGTCATTATTTGGGAAACACTGTCCAGAAAGTATCCACTCTGGAGCATATCTACTCATATTTTGGTCGTAAAGACTATTTTCCATAAATAATGTTAGGTTGTCAATTTCTTCAGTAGTCAAATTAAGCGGATGAAATTGGGCTGCAATGTTTTCTGCAGGAACTCGTGAATTTTCAGGAATACCCTGGTTAAAGTATTCTATAACTTCGCGCATTGAATTTTTACTACTACCGTGAAAAAAGAAAGGTGTTGTTCCCATATTGTACAGCTGAGGGACTTTGAATTTGAACATGTCAGCCTCGTTTTCTGTAAAAAAGCCTCGTCCAAAATTTCTAAAATCATTGGCATCTGTATTATAGGCTTCGCCTGTTTCGTATAAGTCTCTGACTCCGATAGCATAAAAATTATCGGGGTTGTTAAGAGCAGGAGAACTATGACAGCGAAAACAGCCTGCTTTTCCAAAAAATAATTTTGCTCCTTCCTTTTCCTCTGTACTTATAGCGTCTTCCTCTCCCTTTAACCACCGTTGAAAAGGGGCCTCTGTCGGTGATAAGGTACGCAAATAAGCGGCAATTGCCAGAGCTGCTGTTTCTGCACTATATCTGTCTTCTTCCTCAAAATCAGGAAAACAAGCATCAAAAACTTCTCGATAATTTAATTCATCAACCACACTTTCATTGACTACCTGTCTATGCAGGTGTAAACTTTCAATACTTTGACTTTCCAATCCGTAATATCCTAAGTGATTGATTTCTGTTGCCTCTATATTGCCCCAAATACTTTCTGTATCTGCATTAATATCATTACCTCCAAACATACCACTCCAAGAAGTATTGGTGCTAAAAGAAATATTTATTAAACTCAAGGGACGTGCCCCTTGCACATCTATTTCATCCTCTTCATAGAGGATTGTACGGTCACGGTCTTCGCCAAAGCCAATCCCGCCATCTGCTATTCCTTGCACTCTCGCAGGCATAAATCCACGGTCAGGTAAGTGACAAGTGGCACAAGAATAGAAACCTTCAGAAAATTCGTATTGTGGACTAAGCGCAAGACCGGTTTCAAAAAACAGCATTTTCCCGAGTTCAATTTTTCCTTCATTTAATGGATTACGCGGGTCTTGATGAATGTTACTGTAATCATCACTTTGGGGCAGGATGTAGTAATCAGAATTACCTGTCGGAGAGGTTTGTCTTAATATCTTTTGTAACTCATTATCTAAAGGACTATTCAGCTTGTCTGATGTACAAGAAGAACTTGATATTAAGATTGTAAAAATTAGTAGTATTAGTGTTCTCATATTAAAATTGGATTACAATTTTTTTAGTAAAAAAGATGAGAGCAAAGAGTTCAGCCAAACTAAACTCTTTGCTCTAAATCAGTAATCTATTTACTTTGCAAAACTATTTTACGCGATACCGTAAATTCAGAACTTTGCACAGTCAAAACATAAACGCCAGTCGGTAAATTGGATAAATCCATACGCTGAACTGCGTTTGCGCTCTGCGGAGCAAAAACTTGTTGTCCTGTCAAATTAGTTAAAGTTAAAACAGCATCAGCATAATCATTTGCACCAGGTAAATAAACAGAAACCTGACCAGAAGTCGGATTAGGACTTACTCTGAAATCAACAGTACTGCTTACATCATTAGTAGCAGATACTACGCTTGGAGTCGCATATTTCAAAGTATTCTCAATACGATTAACAAACCATAAATTACCGTCAGGACCAATTTTAATACCTGTCAATCCTGCTTCACCTGTCTCGATACGTGTCAATTCCGTAAAGTCATTTTCCATGTCGTAAGCGATAATTTCACCTGTTGCATAATCACCAACATACAAAGTGTTTTCAAAGATTTCAATCCCACAAGGACGGTCTAAATCAGTGTCAATAATCACTTCCGAGACAAAACCGTTTACCTGTGAATGTTCCGCTAAAGGTTCATTTATCTCTGCCAAAGTCGTCATACCTGTGCCTGAATTTATATCCAAACGCACCACGCGGTCATTACCGTTATCAACAAAATATAACCAACCTGACTCTTTGTCTAAAACCATGTGATTAGGAATATCTCCGTCTGCGTCAATCCCAATATTTTTGTAGCGACGTATTATAGCATCAGCATGGTCATCATTGCCGGGACCATGGTCACCTGCAAAGTCATAGCGCACAATGTCCTTGTTCCAATCATCATATACCCAGAAAACATTTTCTGTTTCATGTGCAATTCCCATGCTAAACGGACTACCGTGCAACATGTCTAAGTGGCTACCATTACCGCCTGAAGGCTGTGCATATATATCTGGGTCACTGGACCACAAAGCTGGACCTGTAAAAGTGCCGCCGTTATGATTAGAGTCTTGAACACCGGTCGAATTAGCAAAATTAAAGTTGTCATCACTAAAAGCAATCCCTGTCGGTAAAGACATAAAGTGCCAAGAATTTCCGTCTACGCGCTCGTCAAAATCAGAAGGAGAATCCGTTGTTGCATCAGCAATAGTTAGTGTGCTTCCACCCTCGTCCTCTGTACGTTGATTGATAACCCACAATTCATTTTTTCCTAAAATCGGAAAGAAATCCAAATCAGTCGGTCTGTCTAAACCACTTGCAGCACCCGTCACTTCCGTGAAAATGGCAGGAGCATCTATGTATTCATCAATTTTGTTCGGTACAATAACTTCTGCAAAAATTTCAGTATTAAAAGAGTCGTCGTTATTGTCTAAGTTCCCGTCTTCTCCTCCATTGACAGCGGTAATATCAACGGTAATGTCAAAATCTCCTGCACTATCCGGCGTCCAAGGTGTCGTCGTAGCAAAGTTATAATAAGAGAAACTCGGAATAGAAAGTCCGCTGATAGTCTCCGAAATCGGGCTGCCACCGTCTACCGTATAGGTAATTTCCATGGAAGTAATCGTACTGATTCCGTTGTTATAAACTATTCCTTTGATATCCAAAGGCGTGTTTACTTCACCGAAAATACGACTACTGACTTCTGCCATTTCTGCATCTAAGGCTAAGGGCACTTCAACCGTGACGTTGTCTATACCAAAGCCATACATCCATGAACCGTCATCTTTGTAGTGAAAACCGATAGAAACGGCACTTTCACCAGCAAAATCCGAGAGGTCAATACTGTGCGTATCCCAACCGCCGTGACCGTGTAAATCTTCTATTTCTTGCCAAGTTGTCCCGCCGTCTGTAGAGACTTCTACACTCGCCTCCTCTTGTGCGCCTTGATATTGATTGTCGTTATAATAAGATTCAAAAGTTAGAATAACCGAAGTTTGACCGGTCAAATCAATCGGAGGAGTGATGAAATACTCATCTCCTTTATCACAATTACATTCGTCATCATTCGTAGCCGCAATTCGAGAAGAGCCATTTGCTATTATCTCAAAATATTGAGAAGAAAGTGCCGCTGGTGTACCTACTAAAAATCCGCCGTCAGTTGCATCAGACACATTAGTCCAACCCGCAGGAATTGAACCGCCCTCAAAATCTTCTTGAAAAAGGATTTGTGCTTGCGTAAAAAGCGCACAAATCATTAAAAAACTAAATATTGTTAATTTTTTTTGCATGTTGTAAAGTTTTGATTGGGGCTTATTTTACACAAATAAGCCCCATTTTATTTTGATTAGTAAGGCTGCTTAGTGTGCGTGTCCGTCGTTAGAGTGTTCTTCGTTTTTCACGTAGTCCATGCCACAAACGGGGCAAGTACCGGCAGCATCACTCCCACTACCATCGCAGTGCATTGGACATATATAAGTAGAGGTGTACTCCGGTCCTGTTTTCGTGCCTTCTTCGGTTGAGCTGTTAGCAGAGCTATCTCCGCAAGATGTAAAAGTTAGTCCTCCTGCTACAAAAAGTAAACAGAGGATAGTTATTTTGAAAATTTTCATGATTGATAATTAAAAACAGAATATACTATCTGACATTACTCTTTTGAGCAATATCAAAAATGAATTCTGAGTAAAGTAAAGGATATTGATTAGTAAAAACGAGTAAAGCCAAAACCGAGTAAAGTCGATTTCAGCGTAGGATTTTTATAAAAGAAAGGATTGGAATAAGACAGGAATATTTTGCCTTATTAGAGGGGGGCGATAATAAAGATATTCGACTGTTTTTGAAGAAATTATTTGTCTGTCTAAGAAAGAGACCGTAGCTCTGTTATTGTATTTTTTTACTGATTGGGTGAGTTCAAAATCAAGAGATTGACTTTGTAAGTCTTGGTCAGATTTGAAATTGAATGTCCGATTTTCGCAACAGTCTTTCTTCGTAATATCTACGGAAATATTATTTTGCTTTGTCGCTTGTTTATGGTGTTTGCAAGTCGGATTTGACTTTGCTTTATCGTGGCAATTAGCTGCCTTTCCAAAGATACTGAAAGACTTAAATTCACTTTGACAGTAATGAATATCTATAGCAAAACCTACCGATGTAAAGAACACCAGAAACGCTAAAGATAACGCAAGGATACGATATGTATTACTGTGAAATTTCATTTCATTTTATAATCGGCTGTAAAAATAATGAAAAATGATAGAAATAAATTACATAACATTCCGTAAATCTTACATAATTATACGTTAACAAAAAGAAGGCGGGGGAAATACCTATTAAAGGCATTTCCCCCGACAAAACAGCACGACTATTTACCTGTCGGTCGGTCGTACTGACAACAACGCGGCAGACTTTCGTAAACCGCAGTTTTAGCACGATGCGTATCGGTATCATAACCGACATCCGCAATTTTTTGCTTGATATCATCCAAACTAATAATCGCTTCGTCATAGCTGACAGTCATCACATCCGTATCAATATTCCACTCGCCCGAGCTAATACCCTTTACATCTGTTAATGCGCCTTCGATTGTTCTTTTACACATCCCGCAATTACCGTAAACTGTGAATTTTTCGGTCTTTTCTGCTGCCGTTGTCACATTTGCAACCAAAACTGCTTTCGCTTCACCGTCGGCAGCAGTTTGAGTTGTTTTTGCTTTTTCCGCATGACAACTTGCTTTTGCTTTTTTGCTGCAACAACTTTGTGCATCAGCAGTAAATGCAAAAGTTAATACTGCGAATAAACTTAAAAAAATGCTCTTTCTCATGTTGAAACTTTTTATTGATTCATAACTGAAATCAGAAATCCCAACAACAGAAGTACTGCTAATACAAGCACAATTCCGTTGTAGATTTTTCTTGCTGTCGAAGGTTTATCGTCAGTTTTACAGCAATCTTTCATTTAAGCTGCTTTTTTTAATTCTTGAATTTGGTAATGACCGAGAACACTTTGCAGTTTTTCGGTACTGACAGGTTCTCGCAAAGTCAACTCTGCCTGCGGAGCAGCTAATTGTACGATAGCTTTCTCAACTTCCGGCACATTTTCTAATGCCTTCTTTACTCCTCCGACACAGCCGCCGCAACTCATTCCTGTTATTATATA
>CAZQTE010000036.1:18126-22434 GCA_964595615.1 uncultured Saprospiraceae bacterium | reverse complement strand
ATTGTTTTTGACAAAAAATTAAACCTCTTATCTATTGATAAGACGCAAATATAATTTATTTGCACAACTTTTTCATAAAAATAAAAAGGTGAGCAATGTAGTATTGCTCACCTTTTAGGGTATTTTTCGTTTCGTTCTGTATTTAGAAGTGATAAATCACTTCCTCATCTCTCACTTCAATTTCTTTTTTCTCTTCCATACGAGAGATAATTGCATCAATGTTGCCATGTACAGTCAATTCTTGATTATGCAGTAAGATGTAATTTTTTAAAGTCGAAATCAATGCTGGTCGATTACCACTACGTATCAAACGAGAAACAGTCTCTTCTGCCGTACGATTTACAATCTGACCGTCACCAAACACCACCGTCTCAATCTCGCTTTCACTTTCATCAGTATTGGTATTATCTAAGAGTGTAAATTGATTAGTCACAGAATGAACTATCGGCTCTTCTGATTTCAAATTTTCATCATCATATCCTGCTGAAACCAAGGTAGCTGGTTCTACTTCTCTCGGACGTATAGGTGTAGAAAACGCTTGCAATTCCTCTTCAGATTTCATTTCATCTATCAAAGTATAATTACTTGGAGTAGCTGCACGCACTACCCTCCGCGTAACAGTGCGTGTAGCTGGACTTGGACTTTCTTCTACTACTCTTTCTTTCTTCTTTCCTTTTACACGCAGACAACTTCTCCCACCCTTAGCATTGATATAAGAAATAAGTGGGTCAAAATCTTCATCATTGGATAAAACCGCAAATTCAATTTCCGTATCAATACGTTCATGAAGTTTTCCCATTAAAAAGGAAATATGGTAGTTCATATTTTGCATAATATCCAAGCCTTCAATTACTACCCATTTAGCATTGCGACCAAAACGCTGCATTTTTTGCACCAAATTCACAGGAATTTGCTTCTCCTCTTTTCTAATAAAGACGAAAATTCTATCACATACCTTTTCTATTTTCCTGAATTTGATGTCTTTCAAATCCTCAAAATCCAAAAATAAATAACGCCGCGTACTTTTTTTCATAAATCGTGTTTTATAGCATTCCGTGATGAGCTTTATCAAGAACGTTAAGTTTAAAATCTCTCTCTTGGACTTTAAAATATTCTTAAATAAATCTGGTGTGTAGCCTCTCATTTTAAACGAACTGCAAACATATATATAATATCTTAAACTATAACTGCATTGAATAGCAATTCGTTCAAGAACAAACCAATTTTATGCCTTAATGATTCAATATGAATCATTTTGCCAAATTAGTGGGTAAAACCAACCTTAATTTTGTAATTTTTATAACCGTCAGAAATATAATATCATGCTCAGCGAGAATTGCTAATTTAAGACAAATTCGATTCTTGTCAAAATATTTTTGAATATATGTGAAATAAAAAAGAGTATTAAGTCCGATGACCTAATACTCTTTTACTTTAAACAGCCTAGATATATGACTACGCTCTATTTCCATTTCTACTATTCAATAGCATCAAGCCCCAATATAGAACTTGTATTACCGCTGAAAGTGCTCCAACAACATAAGTCATCGCTGCCCACTTTAAAGCATCCTTAGCTCCCTCATGTTCTCTTTCTGGTAAAATACGTGAGTCATTCAACCAATCCAAGGCACGCTTACTTGCGTCAAACTCAACTGGCAAAGTAACTACTGAAAAGAAAGCAGTGATACCAAAAGTTGCAATCGCTGCAATTAAGAAAATTGGATTATTGACATTCATAAAATAAATACCAAAGCCAAAAAGGATACCCTGTACTTTCGAAGATGCCTGAACGAAAGGTACAATCGCCGAGCGCATTCCTAAAAATGGATATGACTTGGCATGTTGTATAGCGTGTCCTACTTCGTGTGCTGCTACTGCTGCCGCTGACACATGGCGTCCTTGATAGACATCTGGACTTAATTTTACTTCTTTTTTTAATGGATTATAATGGTCAGAAAGCATTCCTTTACCCATGGAGATTTGCACATCATGGATACCATAATCTTCTAACATTTTGTGAGCAATATCTGCTCCTGTCATACCATTTGGAGTTGGCATTTGACTGTATTGAGCAAATTTTGATTTTAATCTACCGCTGACCAATTTGCCGACTAAAGCAAAAACACCAACAATGACAAAATAACCCATATATCCCATACTCATATTCTAATCGTTTTTGTAGATACGATTTTAAATGTATCTAAGTTTTGACGCAACAAAAAGCGCATCAATGATTTAAAGCCGAAATATACAAAAATGAATTGATTTCGGCTATCTTCTTATTTATGACGTACAGAGAAAACAAGGTCACACAAAAGAAAAAGAGTTTTCCCTAACATAATGTTAAAGAAAACTCTTCCCCGTGCACAGCCCATGCGGGTAAACTTTTCCAAGCTGAGTAGCCCGTAAAACAGCTTTCCAAGCTGTCAAAACAATGGCTTACAAATCAAACTTAATACCCTGTGCCAATGGCAACTTAGTGCTATAGTTAATGGTATTCGTCTGACGACGCATGTAAGCTTTCCAAGAGTCAGAACCAGACTCACGTCCACCACCTGTATCTTTTTCACCACCAAATGCACCGCCAATCTCAGCACCAGAAGTACCGATATTGACATTTGCGATACCACAGTCAGAACCTCCAGCAGCAAGGAATAATTCCGCTTCGCGCAAGTTTGTCGTCATGATAGCAGAAGACAAGCCTTGAGGTACGTCATTTTGCATAGCGATAGCTTCATCCAATGTTTTGTACTTCATGATGTAGACAATCGGTGCGAAAGTTTCGTGTTGTACAATTTTAAAATTGTTCTTAGCTTCTGCAATCGCTGGCTTCACGTAACAACCACTTTCGTAGCCTTTACCTTTCAATACACCACCTTTCACCAATACCTTACCACCTTCTTTCTCAACTGCTTTTAAAGCATTTAAGTAATCCTTCACTGCACCTTTGTCGATTAATGGACCAACATGGTTATTCTCATCTAATGGGTCACCAATTCTCAATTGACCATAAGCTTTTGCCAATTTAGTTTTCACCTCATTGTAGCGGCTTTCGTGTACGATTAGACGACGTGTTGACGTACAACGTTGACCACAAGTACCAACTGCACCAAATAATGCACCAGTCAATACTAAGTCCATATCCGCACTCTCAGTGATGATAATAGCGTTGTTACCTCCTAATTCTAATAGCGTGTGTCCCATACGAGCAGCGACAGTTGCACCAACGATTTTACCCATACGAGTACTACCTGTAGCAGACACTAATGGAATATTTTTATCCGTTGTCATCATCTCTCCGACTTTATAATCGCCATTGATGATACAAGAAACACCTTCAGGTACATTGTTGTCTTTCAATACTTTGTGTAAGATATTTTGGCAGGCAACGGAACACAATGGTGTTTTCTCAGATGCTTTCCATACACATACATCACCACATACCATGGCAATCATGCTATTCCAAGACCAAACGGCAACAGGAAAATTGAAGGCAGAAATAATACCTACAATACCCAATGGATGCCATTGCTCATACATACGGTGAGACGGACGCTCAGAGTGCATCGTCAATCCATACAACTGACGAGAAAGTCCTACTGCAAAGTCACAGATGTCAATCATCTCTTGAACTTCACCGTAACCTTCTTGTAGGGATTTACCCATTTCGTAGCTCACCAACTGACCTAATGCTTCTTTGTTTTCACGCAAAGCATTACCGTATTGACGAACGATTTCGCCACGGTGTGGTGCTGGCATAGTACGCCAAGTAGTGAAAGCTTTTTTTGCTGTCTTAATTACTTTTTTGTATTCTTTTGCAGTCGTTACACTGACACGACCGATTAACTTACCATCTACTGGTGAGTAAGATTCGATATACTTTCCGGAATCAGAACTTTTCAATCCAGTAGAAGTACCGGCGTTGTCCTTTTTGAGTCCTAATTTCTTAAGAAATTTTTGCATGGTGGTATCTGGTTGGACTTTTTTGAGATGTTGGATTTTAGATATTAGACGTTAGACTCTACATTAAAAATCTAAAGTCTAACATCTAATATCTAAAGTCTTTCAAAAAGTCGTTTTCTAACTAATTTTTAATTTTCGGCGCAAAAGTACGGATTTTTCGGAGAGAATGAGATAAAATCCTTGTTTTGTCGCAGATGATTGTATTAACGCTTGGGTGAGGTAAGTGGTTACGAGATTTGATGTTATTTTTTGGATTTTGGGAATAGGAAAAGTGAAGAAAAAGCTATGTCTTTCTTCGCCTTGAGTTAAAATCTTATCTCTTGGAGAGTGGTTTGTAGTTCTGGT
>CAZQTE010000036.1:0-18026 GCA_964595615.1 uncultured Saprospiraceae bacterium | reverse complement strand
TTTCTTCGCCTTGAGTTAAAATCTTATCTCTTGGAGAGTGGTTTGTAGTTCTGGTGTTTTTTGATTGTTGCTATTCGGATATCGGTTGCTGTATCTTTCTTTTAAGGCTGTGTAGTGTTTTTTGACTTCTTTGTTTCCATTTCTTGGGATGCTTATCGAATAAGCAGACGCACAACTTGAATATTGGGAAACTTCTGTTCCGGAAATAACGATTTGTACACCTGTTTTTGGTGTATAGTTATCATAATAAGATCGCCCTCGACAACTCCGAATAAATACAGGAGAATTATTAGACTCATGCCAACACATGTATCTATTACAACTACAAATACCAACATTATCTTGACTTATAAATTCGACAAATTCAAGGAGCTCTATTTTTTTAGGAGACAAAGGATTTATTATTGGATATGGAGATACATTAACGTTTTTTGAAGTTTGCCCAAATGAAGGGATAGTAAATATTAAAAGAAGGAAGATTGTAAATTGAGCTTTCATGTTGAGTGATTTTTTCAAAAAGAATTCCAAAGGAATTTCTTTTTGTCATTTCGACGGCAGGAGAAATCTGAGAAGAACTCTATGCTCAGATTCCTCCTACCGTCGGAATGACAAAGAATACGCTTTGCGTTTTCTTTGGTGAAAAATGATTATTGAATTAGTCTCGAATAATGACTATCCGCTCCGTCTGCACCATCTTCCCATTAGCAATCTCTAAAAAATAATTACCTGCGGGTAAGGCACTTACATCTAATCGATTCTCCCCTTTTATCAAAGTCAAGACGAGTTGCCCTGAGAGATTGAATAGTTTGGCGGTCATATCTGCTTTAGGTAAAGACACTTGTAAATTATCTGAGACAGGATTTGGAAAGACCTTTATACCAAATGATTTATCTAATTGATTATCAGCATCTTTCTCGCGATATTCAATAGTTTCACAAGTTTTAAATTGCATCCCTTCATTAACTATCTTTACTAATAAATCATTCAAAGCAAAGACTTCGTAACTATCAGTTACAGGTTCTAAATGGTCGCCACCAATACCACTGTGATTGGTTAGAAATACATAAGTTCCATTGGTCAAAATAGAAAGAGAGCGCATCAAAAATTCTAAATCGCGTTTTGCGCCGCTTCCTACTATTGGGACGATTTTAATGCCTTTTTGCGCGGCGCGTTTACTGAGATTTTGTAGTTTGATCTGACGTTGACTGTCGTGTGCTGGTGGTTCATCTAAGAGAATGAACAAGAAACGTGCGGCTGCATTTTCGCTCCAATTCAAATCTAAAGCGTGTGATAAACCTAACTCTACTGCTTCTTCCCCTCCACTTCCTCCCTGAGCTTGTTGTAGTCTAAAAAAGGCTTCGGTCAAATTCTTATCTTCTGAAAAATCAGAAGCTTTCGTAATATAAGCATCACCTGGTGATTGATAGCATACGCTTGCGGTACGAACGCGCATATCTGGATTTTGAGCTTCTACACGCGTGGCGACATCAACTAATTCACTTTTCAAAAAAGACAATTCATCTTTCATCGAACCCGACACATCGATAGCAAAAAGCATATCTATCACAGGCGTTACTTCGCAGTCAATATTTACTTTGAATTGCTTTTCGATTTTTCCTGTTTTTGCTTTTAGGTTTAGTGGATACACTTTGCCATTGTGTACGACTTCTGCGATGACTTTTACTTTTTCATCTGCTTCCTCAAAAGGTTTTACCCATAAGGCTGTTTTACCTTTGTTGTCTGTTCGGGCGGTCCAGAGGATTTCTTTTTTGTCAGCAGTGTAGAGATTTACTTGTGCATCTATTAATGGTAAATTTGCTTTGTTGAGCAATTCTAATTCTATGACTTCTGTTGGAAACAACTGCCAGTGATTTTTCCATTGGTTTAAGTCTTCTGCGAGAATTTCATTCCAATAGTCTTTGTTTTGGAGGTCGTTCCAATGTCCTGCGGTTAGTTGTCCTGATTTAGGTAGAGATTCTTTAGGTACAGCTGGTGGTAGTGGTGTCGGCTTGTTCTGAATTTGAGCACTACTAATAGAACTAACTGCTCCAGTACTTTGAGAACCTCGAACTGATGAATTTGAACTTCCAGCGCCTGCGACTTGGCTGATTATTCCTGAAACATTTTTAGTGGGTTTATTAGCTCTTATTTTCCTTCTCGCAGAACTTGCTTTTTTTGTCATTATGCTTGCTCCTTGGGTCGTATTATCTTGCTGAACCAAGGGAACTTTATAACCAATAACCACGACTTCATCTAATTGTGCTCCTGAATGCATCTGTGCATCTAGAACTGTCTCTCTATCTTTTCTTATGATGACTTCGTTCACATTTACATCAGCATACCCAACATACCTAAACACAACTGAATACTTCCCAGGAACAATTGGTGCAATTAGATAGTTCCCATCAAAATCAGTTTGCTTACCAGTAATAACCTTCCCGTCTTGATAAAGGACAACATCCCCAAAAAGTAAGGGGTCGCCTGTATTTCCGTCTATTACTTTACCAGACAAACTTGATTGACTAAAAGTATTTAGTGTAAAAAGAAAAAGAAAAAACGAGGTTAAATAAATTTTCATAGCTCTATTGTTTTTGCGAGTGAAGAGAAAAGGTGTTTCTGTGGTTCTTATTGGCAACAACGACGTGAGAAGTTATTTTGGTTGGAGAATATCAAAAGAAAGGCAGAATTATATGGAGTTGACTAACAAATACGCGTTTCACGCTGTTTTAAAGTCATTCAAAATTCAAAATTATTCATTCAAAATTATCAAGATATGATTATTTTAAAATATCCAAAAAAGACAGAATTAACAGAAACGTGGAGAGAAAAATTAGAAGAATTAGCCGTAGGATTTAAAGTCGAAGAAGATACTGAATTAGAAAAAGCTATTATTTCTGAGAAAGGAAAAGATTTTATTGGAGACGCAGCAGTATCAGATTTTGTCATAGAATTAGAAAAATTCGTACACGCATGGCGCGACCCAAAATGCGGGGTGTAGAAACCAGTAACTCAGTTTTCCAAACTGAGTAGCCCGTAAAACAGGTTTCCAACCTGTCATAAAACAACACAAAAACAACAAAGCCTTCCAGAAATTAATCTGAAAGGCTTTGTTATTCATTATTACATCATAAACGACGATGATTACCCACCGAAGTCATCAAATGCAACATTCTCATCTGGAACTCCCATGTCTTCCAACATTTTCATAACCGCTGCATTCATCAATGGAGGTCCACATAAGTAGTACTCACACTCTTCTGGCTCTGGGTGGTCTTTCAAGTAGTTGTCCAACAAGGCTTGGTGAACAAATCCTGTCATACCGTCCCAATTATCTGACTCTAATGGTTCAGACAATGCGATATTGTAAGAGAAGTTATCAAATTCTTTTTCGATATCAGTGAAATCTTCTGTGTAGAATAATTCACGCTTAGAACGTCCACCATACCAGTAAGAAACCTTACGGTCTTTTGTTTTCAATGTGTGGAACAAGTGGAAGATGTGTGAACGCAATGGCGCCATACCTGCACCACCACCAATGTAAATCATTTCTTTCTTAGTCGGCTTGATGAAGAACTCACCGTAAGGACCAGAAATGGTTACTTTATCACCTGGATTACGTGTAAATACGTAAGAAGAACAAACTCCTGGGTTAACATCCATCCAAGCATTCGCTTTTCTATCCCATGGTGGAGTAGCAATACGGATGTTCAACATCACGATATTTCCCTCTGCTGGGTGGTTAGCCATTGAGTAAGCACGGAATTGCTCCTCGTCATTTTTCATATTCAATGACCAAAGACCAAATTTATCCCAATCTTTTTGGAACTCATCTGGCTCTTTTCCCATACGTGGGTGAGATGTAATATCAATTTTTGAGAAATCACACTCAATCACAGGTACATCAATCTGAACGTATCCACCTGATTCGAAATCAAGTGTTTCACCTTCTGGCAAACGTACTACGAACTCTTTGATAAATGTCGCAACGTTGTAGTTAGATACAACCTCACATTCCCATTTCTTGATACCAAAAATTTCTTCTGGAATAGTGATTTCCATGTCTTCACGTACTTTCACCTGACAAGCCAAACGTTTGTGTTCAGCAGCCTCACGACGTGTCAAGTGGTTCATTTCTGTTGGAAGAACATCTCCACCACCTTTCAATACGTGACACTCACACATAGCACAAGTACCACCACCACCACAGGCGGACGGTAAGAAGACACTTTTGTCAGATAAAACAGTCAACAGGGAAGAACCCGGCTGAACCATCATTGGATTTTCAGTATCACCGTTAACGATGATTTTCACCTCGCCTTGTGGTACTAATTTCTTACGTGCTGTAATCAACATGAAAGACAATGCGAGTATAACCACGCTAAAAACCACTATTGCAAAAATAAATGTAGACATATCTTATTTTTTAGATAGATTTTGGATGTTAGACTTTAGATGTTAGACTTTAATCGTCTTTTTTCTAATTTCTGTAATCGAAATCTAAATAGAAATCTTTATTTTTTTAGTCAGATGCTAATTTTGAATTTTGAATGAAGAATTTTGAATGCAATACGCACTTAGACTCTCACCTTCAAAGAACAAGTTAGCTTACAGTTATGACAACAAAAAGTAAATTTTGTTTATCAAAAAAGTAAATATGACATTCTAATTAAATTCTACAATGTTTAATCTTGAAAATCAATGTTTGGTAAACATTCAAAATTCAAAATTTATCATTCAAAATTATTAGAATGAAGCTGGGTCAATTCCCATCAAACTCATAAAAGCAATTCCCATCAAACCAGTTAGGATAAAAGCCATACCCAATCCACGTAAACCTGGAGGTACGTTTGAGTAGCGGATTTTCTCACGGATAGCTGCAATAGCGATAATCGCTAAGAACCAACCAAAACCACCACCAAGACCGAAAGATACAGCCTCACCGAAAGTATATTCACGACTTACCATGAAAAGAGAACCACCTAAAATGGCACAATTTACCGTAATCAAAGGCAAGAAGATACCTAATGCGGCATAAAGTGCAGGAGAGGCTTTCTCTACTACCATTTCAACTAACTGTACCATAGATGCGATAACGGCAATGAAAAGGATGAAACGTAAGAACGTTAAATCAATTCCTAAAATACCTGTTTCTTTCAATAAGAATTCGTTAATCACCCAGTTAATAGGCATTGTGATACCCAAAACGAAGATAACGGCTAAACCTAAACCGAAAGCTGTTTTAACGGATTTTGATACCGCTAAGTAAGAACACATTCCTAAGAAGTAACTTAATACTAAGTTATCAATGAATGCAGATTTGATGAATACGTTAAATAATTCCATAATAAATTATTGTTTGGAATTTATGTTTTAACCCCTTTCATCCCCTAAAGGGGAATTAATTATCCGAAGATAATGAGAGTTCGTTTTCTAATGATTTGGTAAAATACGCGTACAAGTCGCGCCCTACCAACTAACAACCACCAACTAACAACTTTAGCTGACGTCAACCAATTTGGTGTTGTAGCTACGTTGTATCCAAATCAAAATACCGATGATAAACATCGCTGCGGCAGGTAATACTGCAATATTATTATTTGAATACCAGCTTAACCATTCCGCATTTGTATCTAACCAATACATTGCTTCTTCTGAGCTTGGTCCGATGATGTTCATCGCGATTGGCGTACCTGCGAACAATGTACCTTTACCCAATAATTCGCGGAAGAAAGCAACGATAATCAAGATAGCACCGTAGCCCAATCCGTTTCCGATACCGTCTAAGAATGAACGCCAAGGTTTGTTTGCCATTGCGAATGCTTCCAAACGTCCCATTACGATACAGTTTGTGATAATCAAACCGATGTAAACAGATAAGTTTTTATATACAGGGTAACTGAATGCTTTCAAAGCCAACTCTACCACTGTTACCAATGTTGCAATGATAACTAACTGTACAATCATCCGAACTGATTTCGGGATGCTATTACGCAAAAATGATGTAATCAAGTTAGCGAATGCACATACAAAAACCACCGCAATAGAGATTACGATAGATGGGTACAACAAAGATGTTACCGCCAATGCAGAACAAATCCCTAATACCTGTACGGTAATCGGGTTATTATCATTCAAAGGGTCAGTAATAAGTTTCTTCTCCTTTTTTCCGAATAATGGTTCTGCTGCTACTTTTTTATCTAATGTCTCTGCCATTTTTATTAGTTGTTGGTTGGTAGTTGGGAGTTGGAAGCCAAATATGACTTAGACAACTTTTACTTTCAACCTTACTTTAGAGATATTTTTCTTTAAAATGGTAGTACAAGTGAGGGTGGTAAAATTACCAACCAACAATCCCGATAGGAATGCGGGACAGGCATTCCAACTACCAACTAATTTTACTTCATTCCCATTTTACCGCCACTCTTCATTTTATTTAAGAATGGTTCGTATTTACCTACGTAATCTTCAATCATTTTATCGACACCGTCAGCAGTCACTGTTGCGCCAGAAAGACCGTCCACTTCGTATTTCTTATCTTTTGCACCACCTTTACGGACAGTAATTCCTTCGTACATATTATCTTTATAGATGTTCGTACCAATGAATTGATTAACCCATACTTGGTTGTCTTTGATTTCTGCACCCAAACCTGGAGTCTCTCCTTTGTGGTCAAATGATGCACCTGCTACGGTTACTAAGTCTCCTTCCAAAGACATATTTCCCCAGATAGCATCCCAAAGACCATTTCCATACATAGAAATGATGTAATATTTTTTGCCATTGTTATCAAAAACGAAAAATGGTAATACACGCTCGTCTTCTGGCTTTTTCCTCTCTTCTTCTAATTTAACTTTCAACACTTCACGACCTTCTACGACATTACCTGCGTAGTCGATTACTTTACTTTCAGTCATTTTAGTAGCAAAAAGTTCTTGTACCTCTGCGTCAGACATTTCACTTTCTGCTGGCTGCAAACTTTTACCCAATGCTTTCAAAATCGCACGTTGGTTAAATACTGCCTCGTTAGCTTGTGCCATTTCTGATGTAACCTCACGAAAACCAGCAAGTACAGTAGCAACAAATACACACATGGCAAGAACAAAACCTAATACTTTATTATTTTCACTCATTTTGAGATGATTTTATTTTAGTATTTTTATTGAGGTGGAATGCGAGAGGCAGACCCCCTAACCCCCTGAAGGGGGGACTTTCATTGAGCTAAATTTTTCGGTAAACTTACATTTACCTCAATTTGATTTTAGCTCCTTTTTATTTTGAAATAAAATTCAAATTTCAAAACAACTCAAATTCAAAAAACCGTCTCAACTCCCCCTTTAGGGGGTCGGGGGGCTTTCATCAAGAATTTAAGCCTATGCAGTCGCACGTTTCAAACGACGGCTGATATTTGCTTCTAAAACGTAGTGGTCAATTAATGGCGCAAATACGTTCATGAACAGAATAGCTAACATCCAACCCTCAGGGTATGCAGGATTTAATACACGGATAATTAAACCCAATGCACCGATTAAGAAACCGTAAATCCATTTTCCTGTCGGAGTTGAAGCCGCTGATACTGGGTCAGTCGCCATAAATGTAATAGCAAACAAGAATGAACCCATAATCAAGTGGTCAGCCCAAGGCACTTCCATGAATGGAGTTGCACCCCAAGCATTTAAAATCATACCCATAACGATACATCCGATGATACCTGAAACGATAATTCTCCAGTCTGCTACTTTAGTAACAATTAAGAAAACTGTACCGAAAAGGATAAAAGGTGCAGATGTCTCACCGATAGAACCAGGAATTGCTCCCCAGAACATTTGACTTTCAGAGTAAACATTTGTTACTGCTTCCCAACCACCTTTGGCAGCTAAACCTAATGGCGTTGCACCTGTCCAACCGTCAACGATTGGTTTACCAGCTACAAATGGGTCCAGTCCGAGCATTTCAAAGAGCGGATTGACTATCCAATTGAATGCAAAACCGTATTCAGAAGTCGCTCCTACTACCGCTTTGTTATCAAAACCTGCCACCCAAACCTCATCACCTGAGATAGTTGTTGGATAAGCGAAGAAAACAAATACACGCGCTAATAAAGCGATGTTTAAGATATTCATACCTGTACCACCAAATGCTTCTTTACCGATAACTACGGCGAAAATGATAGACATTGCTAAAATCCACAATGGCAAATCTGGTGGCATAATCAATGGAATCAACGCTCCCGAGACCAAAAAGCCCTCTTCAATAGCGTGTCCTTTTTTATAAGCATAGTAAAACTCAACTCCCAAACCAACAAGGTTAGACACGATGAAGAGTGGTAATAATTTTACTAAACCAAAAGCTAATTTCGGGAAGAAGCCTTCCATGAAACCAGTATATTCACCTAATGCTACAAAGTGCTGGTGTCCAACATTATATGTGCCGAATACATAACACAATTGCAAAGCGATAACAACATGAAACATCAAACGTTTCAAATCCATACCATCACGGATTTGTACGCCTTCTGGCTTTGTTGTTTCGTCTGGAGTAAATGCGAAAGTAAAGAAACCGTCAAACAAAGTATGCGCAAGCGTACCGTGCTCTGGTTCAATCTTTTTAAGAAATTTGACTATTCCGTTTGCCATTTTCTACTTAATTTTGATTTGAGAAAAGGAAATATATCCTTTCCGTCAATTCTCATTTATATATTATAAAGGCATTAAGCCCTCGTAATTCGTACTTCGTAAATTCGTACTTCGAGTTTAGCTCTGCTCACGCATTACTTCCAAACCTTCACGTAAGATTTTTTGTAATGGTTGCTTAGATGTACAAACGAATTCACACAATGCTACATCTTCTTCTACCAACTCATAAGCACCCAAACCTTCCATACGCTCAAAGTCATTGACGATGATTGATTTGAAAACGTGTTGTGGGTAAATATCCATTGGAAGAACAGACTCATATTGACCTGTTACTACAAATGCACGCTTTTCGCCGTGAGTGTTTGTGGTTGGCTCAAATTTGTGGTCTGGATATAAGAAATTCGGGAAAGTACCAGAGATAGTAGGACGAGGAGTCAATGGCAATAACCAACCAAACATCTCGTACTCGTTACCTTCTTCTAATACAGTTACTTGGTCATCGAAAAAGTTTAAGTAACCATCTGCGCTCGTTGCTTTACCACTCAATACATCACCTGAAACCAAACGGTAGTTTTCACCCTCCAAGTTTCCTTTCGTCAACTCACCAATGTTTGCACCTAAGTAAGTGCGCACATATTTATTATCTGTAAATTCTTTACCTGTCAATGCTACCAAACGGCTTGCATCATACTGACCAGTTAAGAATAGATTTCCAAGTGTAATCACCTCTTGCACACCCATTGTCCAAACTTTATCACTTGCAGCCATTGGCGCAGCGTGGTGGATTTGCACACCAACATTACCTGCAGGGTGTTTACCGTGGAAATATTGTGTATTTACACCCGTAGCATTTGTGAATGCTGTAGAAGGTGTTGTCGCAGCTTTTGCATTGACACCTAAATATACAGTACCTTCAGTCAAGCTATTCAAAACATCCAAACCGCGTTGGAACGCAGCTTCACGACCTGCAACAAGTACATTAGTATCGGCGGCGTTTGGTCCAGTCTTAAATGTAGAAACGAAAATATCACGTGGTAAATCCGACGGTGCTGGAGTTACATTGAAAGGACGTTGACGAATCATTGTCCAAACACCTGACTCCAATAGGAAATTAACTAAGTCTTCACGGCTTGCAGTCGCTAAATCAGGAGCAGTAAATGCTTTTGATTGTTGCTCTTTGTCTGCTAAAACCACGATTTCAGCAATAGAACGCTTCGCACCACGATTGACAGCAATCACTTCACCACTCACAGGAGAAGTGTGCATAATTTCAGGACGTTTTTTGTCAAAAAACAATACATCACCTGCTTTTACAGTATCTCCTACTTCAACAGTTACCTTAGGAATTGGAGACATCCCGATGAAGTTTGGTGGTTGAACTGCAAAACGCGTTGCTGTACCATTATCTACTTTATTTTCAGCGCCGCCTACTAATAAAATATCATGACCTGCCTTTAATACGTGTACTTTTTTATTCGCAGCGTAAGAAGCTAACTTAGGACGCATAATTTCTGCCCAAGTTGGGAAGATAGAGGTATTCACCCCTGTTTTATCAGCGCCAGTTTCTTTCGCTTCAAGTGCCAATAAATTGTCACCTACTGAAAGAACTAAGCCTAATACGATTAATACAACTACCCCAAGGATAGTGTACATTAATATGTTAGTACCACTTTGACCAGCACCCTGCGCAAAAGCAGATTGTGCGGAAAGTATGAAACTCAAAAGGAGTGTGAACTTGTAAATTCCGTTTTTCATTTATATCGTTTGTTTATAAACGGCTGATATTGTTTTTATAAAAAGTTGGTAGTTGGAAGTTGTTAGTTGGTAGGCTTGCGTCTCATCAACTAATAAATATAAAAACTACTCAAGGTATAAATCATAAAAACTCTTTGACATTTGACTTTTGGAGGTGAAAAAAATGTATTTTTCTCCTCTTTTTTAAAAGTCTAATCTCAAAATTTGCGCAAAGGTATAAAAAGCTTAACATTTTTATAAGTTATATTTTGAGGAATCAAGGACAAAGAATGTTTTTTTTCTAAAAATTGTTCAGACAAACATCACACAAAGAACATAAACAGCTGAATTTCAACAAGTTAAAATTAAAAACACATTCACAACACCTCTTATTTAGAATTAATTTAGATAAAGGAAACATTCACTTTTTTATGATACTTAAAAAATGCTGTTACTTTAAAGTTTAACGTGGTCTAAACTCATAGTGTTTACAATAGAATATGAACTTGACAAAGCCATGATAATCTATTCTTCTCTTTTTTTGTTAACTTAGCGAAAACAAATTAGAAAAACTTTAAAGTATTAGGCTTGACCATACGATTAGCGTGTGCCCTTCCGCCATCAATCGTTTACCGTCAGCCATCTAAAAAAGCATATTATGAATCAAGGAAAATTAGTTTCCACAGGGGTAATGGTCTTTATCGGACTTATCGTCTTGTTAACTTTGACAAATTCAACATTTTTAACCATTGATGCGGGTGAGCGTGGCGTTTTGTTCCGCACTTTTAGTGGAGGATTGGATAAGGATAATATCTACGAACCAGGTTTCCATGTCGTAGCGCCTTGGAATACCATGCATGTGTATGATGTTCGAGAAAAGCAGGTGGAAGAAAAAATGAAAGTTTTGTCTTCAAATGGTTTGAACATTGACGTAGATGTCACGGTGCGTGTAAATCCAGACCCCAGCAAAATTGGTTATTTGCACGAGCAATTTGGTAAAAATTACCCTGAAAGTCTGGTACGTCCAGAAGTGCGTTCTGCAGTACGTGACATCATCGGTCGCTACGAACCAGAGGAATTGTACTCAACTAAGCGCGGTGAGGTACAAACGGGCATTCAAGAAAGTCTGGAAAAGGCTTTGTCTAAAAACTACATTCAGTTGCGTGCGTCTTTGATACGCGATATTAAGTTGCCAACAACGGTTGCGAATGCGATTGAGAGTAAATTGGAGGCGGAGCAATCTGCATTGAAATACCAATATACATTGGAACAAGAACGCCAAGAGGCACAACGTAAAATCATCGAAGCAGAAGCAAAAGCGGAGTCTAACCGTATTTTGAGTGCGTCTTTGTCTGATAAGATTTTGAAGGATAAGGGTATTGAGGCTACTTTGGAATTGGCGAAGAGCCCTAATTCTAAGATTGTTGTGGTGGGGAGTGGTGATGATGGTTTGCCTTTGATACTTGGGAATTAGTAGAAACGGTGGACGGTGGACGGCTTACGGTCGCTTCGCTTGACGGAACTTGCTAATGTAAAAATGGCTGTGGAGATTTTTCTTCACAGCCATTTTTCTTAAGCTTTCTTCTTCAATATGTTTAAATACATATTTCTCTTCGCCTCATTTCCAAAGTGATTGTATATTTCTGCCAACTCTGCAATTTCTTCAACATTTAAATTCTCTTCTTTTTCTTTTAGAAGACCTATTCGTTTATGATATTCTTTCTCTCTTCGCTTTTCTTTTCGACAATCCTTGCAATGCTTAGGTTTTGATTGAATCCAAAATCCAAGTTCTTCATACCAGAATTTTTGTTCTTTTTTTGAAAAGATGAAATCTGATTTACAAGAATCGCAATTATAAGTTTGGTCGTAATAAGCTAAGATTGGCTTATGGTCACAATAAGTTTGTTTAGTTGGATTTGCTTTAATCGCTTTTTTGAGACTCAAACAACTATCACAAGCCCACTGAAAACCTTTATTCTTTAAAAGCCTATTCTTATATTGACTTAAAAACTCAATATCGACCTTAGTTGTCTCATTTGACCAATTTTTAACTGTTAGCGTTTGCATCTCTTTAACCTCCGAATTATATACTTGACTATTGCAACAAGTACAGACGAGTTCTTTTTTTAATAATTTTGAGTTCTTAGGTTTCTTTTTCACAACTTATCGTTTTTGAATGTATTCTTAAAGTAAAAAAGAGATGTATTTTTATCTTTATACAATCTTAGCACTCACGTACTAAGCTAAGGACTGTCGTGCCGTTGGCACTTATCTATTTTCAGATTAAAAAGTAGCAACATCACAACTCACAACTCACAACCTCTCAACCCGACTTACATCTCCTCATTAAAATAAACCTTATAATAACTCATTCGCCTCTCCTCATCATATCCACGCTCAATAAACTGCGTACTCGCATCAGGATTATTTGTATCCAATTTGATTTGAATATTGGTATCTAATTTAATGACACTTTTAATCTTACGTTTGGCATTTTTGAATGCAGATTGAGAAATCTCAAAGCCATTCGTTTCTTCTAAACCAAAATCTTCTCGATAAGAATTTAATTCTTCTTTGTACACAGGATTTCCTGCAGAGACTTGTTCTGTAAAGTCTTCAAAATCAAAGGTTTCTGTATTGGTAAAATAATCTACCGTATTTGCCATGAAAGCAACTTGCTCGCGTTTGTCTGCTTTTGGGGCGACGACTTCTTGGGCAAATTCCGTCACCATATCCATGTATAATTTGGTATGGAAATTTTCATCTTCGACATAATCCACCGCTAAGAAATGATGCGTCCAATATAAAGCATCGTAGTTGTTATTATCCACCGTCACGACGCGGAAACCGTCTGCTTCTTGTGTATTAATAATCAAACAACCTTTGTCCAATTTTTCAATATTAATACCGTCCAACATATTAATAACCAAGGAGTCTCCCCCATCTGAAACCTTGAAAAAAGTATTCTTACGCTCTGATTTGAAAATACCAATCGCATCCACGACTTCATCATCAATCAATAAATTTTCAAATCTTGCGACATAAACCTCACCTGCCTTAATATTTGGATGATTTGACTGTCCGTATAAATGATGCAAAATATTTTTACTCTCACTTAATAAAGTCGTCGGGTCTTTAAAAATCGTCTGCGCATAACTATAAATCTCGTTCAATTCAATATTTGCAGAATGTATAAAATGATACAATTCTTCACTACGCTTCAATGGCTTTAAAAAGAAAGTATTAAGCGCGTCTAAAAGGGCTTCGTCAACTTGGAGTAAGCTTTCAGAAATAAAATTACGCTCGGCACGGTGCTTATTACCTACACGGTGAACGGCGATATCTTGTAATTGGACGTTTGAGAAATTGAGCATCTTTTTTTAAATATGAAGTATGAAATAGGAAATATGAATCTTTGCACAGAGCAATTGTCTTTATTGAATCGTAAAAGTAATTAATTTTAATAAAAAGATTCCACATATCTCATGGAGTTATTAACATTTTGTGGATTTCTTTGTGAATATGTGTGGATAAGGTAAAATGTAGTTAAGGAGTTACGCATCGCAAGATGCATTTTACATTCAAATAGAACCATTCAAAAGCTAATCTGCTCGAAATTGCTGTAATTTACTATTTTTGCAGTTCTTAAGTAGATTTACATAAGAATTAGTCTTTTATTTCATAAATCATGCGCACCAAACCAAATTACTTTTACGCCATTATCAGTGTTGCACTTGTGCTTTTTCTGTTGGGCTTTTTCGTATTGGTGGTTTTGCAAGGTCAGCAGGTGATTAAACTTTCTAAAGAGAAGGTGGAAATTATTGTGGAATTGAAGGAAAATACTTCTGAGGATTTACGAGAGGATTTATCAGCGAGATTGGCGAAGACACAATATGTGAAAGAGAATTCTATCAAATTTATAAGCAAAGAAGAAGGTGCAGAATTGATGCGTAAAGAATTTGGAGAAGAGTTTATCTTATTGGATATGCCTAATCCGCTGTATGATGTTTTGACTTTCAACGTCAAGTCGCAATATATGCAACCAGATAGTTTGTCGCGCATCCGTGAGGTAGTACGAGAATTAAACGCAGTCAGCGATGTTTTTTATCAAGAAAGCATTGCAGATGAAATCATCAATAATATCCAAAAACTAAGTTTAATCGCTTTAGTACTGGGTATTTTCTTACTTTTTGTCGCTTTCGTCCTTATTCACAATACAATTCGCTTGGCACTTTACGCCAATCGTTTTATTATTAAGAATATGGAACTGGTCGGGGCAAGTTGGGATTTCATCAGTCGTCCTTATATTTTTAGAAGTATGTTGCATGGCTTGATAAGTGGTGTTCTTGCGATAGCAGGATTAGTATTAGTAGTCATCAGTATGCAGAGTTTGCTGCCAGAATTAGGACAATTGAATGACTTTTTCGCCTTCGCTATTTTAGGCATTAGTTTAGTCATTTTGGGAATTTTAATTTCTTGTATCAGCACTTGGTTTGTGGTGAATAAGTATTTGAAAATGCGGGTAGATGACCTTTACTAAAAGGGTTGAGGAGTTGTGAGGTTATGGGTTGTGAGGTTTGCCATTCTAACTTGTACACTTTCAAGTGCCACCAGCACGGCAGCCTTCAGCTTGGTACGTGAGTGCCAAGATTTTACAAAAACAAAACATCAGATTCATTTTGAACTAAAAAATATACAATAGCAAAATTGGAAAAACGACCGTCAACCGTCAAGCAAAGCGGCCGTCAACCATCAACCGTCAAAATAATGAGCCAGAAAAAAAAGAAAAAAGTAGTTGTAACTACACAAAAGAAAGCAGCACCAACGGTTTCTCGTCGTGCTGCGGCAAGTGCCTCTACTGCTAAACCAGAAGAAATGATTTTCAACAAATCTAACTATATGTGGATGGGAATTGGAGTCGCTTTGATTTTAGTTGGAATGCTTTTGATGCTTGGTGGTTCTATGCCAAGCCCTGATGTTTGGGACGATAGCATCATTTACAGTTTTCGCATTACAGTCCTTGCTCCTATTGTCATTTTAGCAGGATTGGGCGTTGAAATTTACGCTATTTTTAAGGACTGATGCTTATTGGTTGATTGTGTTGATTGGTTGACTATGTTAATCGAAGTCAACACAATCAACCAATTAACGTAATCAACCAAAGCAACCAACACAAAATTCCAAGCTCTCGACTGCGTTTTCGCGCCCATTCTTTGATAACTGCGCGAAAAAAATTACCTTGGCAGTCTGATTATCCCCTCCTGGGGCGATTTAGGATTAATAAAAGAATAACTTATAATATTTAACAGGATTTAATATCCTCATTTTCCTCTTGAAATCGGTCAAAGTATTAACAATTATCCCTTTTTCAAAAGAAAACTGAGAAAATTAACTCTCTGTCAAATCTTTATAATTTATTCTTTCATCAATCCTCATTACTGAAACTATCATCAAAACATAACGAAAAATCTAATAATTTAGATTTCAAACATTAATCAAATGAAGGGAAGATTACTACTCTTTTTAGCGGCTATTTTATCACCTATACTTAGCTTTGCACAGGAAGCGGAAAGAGGATTAGACGAAATAATAAATGATGCAGTAACTCCTGCGACTGAGTTTATTTTCAATATTGTCTTTTACCCTTGGGTTTATTCAGACATGGCAAATACAGGAGGTTCCATGCCTTATGTAATTATACTACTGCTCGGTGCTGCTACATTTTTCACGCTTTACTTTGGTTTTATTAATCTCAGAAGATTTCCTTTAGCAATAAACGTAGTACGAGGAAAATATGATGATATTGAAGGTTCAGATGAGCCCCTCGGAAATGTTAATGTCAATACAGTTGATGGAGATATTGTTGATACGATAAAAATAGAAGGAGAAGAAGGAGAGGTCAGTCACTTCCAAGCATTGACAGCGGCCTTATCAGGAACCGTTGGATTAGGAAACATATCGGGTGTGGCTATTGCGATTACGGTCGGTGGACCAGGAGCTACTTTTTGGATGATTATTGCAGGGCTATTAGGAATGTCTTCCAAATTTGCAGAATGTACCTTAGGTGTAAAATACCGCGACGTTGGAGAGGATGGAACAGTTTACGGTGGACCGATGTACTACCTTTCTAAAGGTTTGAAAGAAAGAGGAATGGGTGCTCTAGGAAAATTCTTGGCTGTATTCTTTGCTATTATGTGTGTAGGAGGCTCTTTTGGAGGTGGAAATATGTTCCAAGCCAACCAAGCCGCTTCACAATTTAATAATATGATTGGAGCGACAAGTAGTAGTGCTGGGGCAGTTTTTGGAGTTGTCATGTCCCTATTGGTAGCTGTTGTAATTCTTGGAGGAATTAAAAGGATTGCAAAAGTAACCGAAAAGGTAGTTCCATTTATGGTAGGTATTTATTTCATTGCTGCCTTGATTGTTATTATCATGAGTATCGGACAATTACCTGCTGCCTTTGGGATGATTTTCGACGGTGCATTTACAGGTGCAGGTGTTACAGGAGGATTTATTGGAGTATTAATCCAAGGGTTTAGAAGAGCTGCTTTTTCCAATGAAGCAGGAGTTGGTTCTGCTGCAATTGCACACTCTGCTGTAAAAACTAAATATGCTGCAAGTGAAGGTATCGTTGCGCTTTTAGAGCCATTTATTGATACAGTAGTAGTTTGTACGATTACAGCATTGGTAATCATTATTACAGGATTTCACACTGGAACTGACGGATTAGGAGGAGTTGATTTGACTTCTGCTGCTTTTGCGAGTGTAATTCCTTGGTTTCCATATGTATTGACTATTGCTGTTGTTTTATTTGCTTTCTCTACAATGATTTCTTGGTCTTATTATGGACTTCAATCTTGGTTGTACCTATTTGGCAGAAACAAAATTAATGAATACATCTATAAGGTTTTATTTTGTCTTTTTGTAATTATAGGTGCTGCGGCAAGTTTGGGTGCGGTAACTGACTTTTCGGACTCTATGATTTTTGCGATGGCAATACCAAACTTAATTGGGGTATTCTTATTGCTACCTAAAGTTAGAGAAGAGTTGAATCGTTATCTTAAAGCAATCGGAGTGAAGTAAGAAGGTTAATTTTGACTCATTTAAAAAACGCTGATTGTGACTCTAAAATGTATCGCAATCAGCGTTTTTTTATATTCAAATACCCCAAATGCTCACCTAAACCCTCATTAATTGATATTTTTAATATTTTCGGCAGATATTTTGTGACATTAAACAAAACAGATGTACTTTTGTCTAAGAGCATTTTTGAGATGTTGAATAGAATAGATTTTCATACGTCTCTATCTCCAAAATTCATTACACAAAACTCAAAGATTTATTTTTTTGGTTAGAGACTTGGAGCTTATTTCTCCGGAAATAAGACTCCAAGGTTTTTTTCCAAAAAACACGCAAAAGTGGATATTCTCAACACGAGAGTATCCGCTTTTTTTATTTATCAACAAAAAGGTATATCTCAAATAGATTTAAACTAACTTTACCCTCGTATTGGACTTTGGACAAAAGATATTAGATTCTTTAAGCGAAAAATCAATTTTTCGCCTGTTTCGGATATTTATAATCAATAAAATACGCATTATGCTAATTTTATTATCGTGGTATCTAACATCTTTCGTCCAAAGTCTAAACCCTCGTAAT
>CAZQTE010000035.1:0-22772 GCA_964595615.1 uncultured Saprospiraceae bacterium | reverse complement strand
AAAAATCAATTAAAAAATGCTTAAAACAGTCAAAACAAACGCAAAAGACGAAAATTTTATAGCTCTAGTGAAATTGTTAGATGCCGATTTAAAGGAAAGTGACGGCGACGAGCATGATTTTTACAATCAATACAATGGGATTGATATGATAAAATATGCTATCGTTGCCTATTGGAATGATATTCCTGTTGGCTGTGGAGCAATAAAAGAATTGGATGCAAAATCAATGGAAGTCAAACGAATGTTCACTAATCCAAACTATCGTGGACGTAAAATAGCCAGTGAGGTCTTAGCAAATTTGGAAGCTTGGGCAAAGGATTTGGGCTATGAAAGATGTGTATTAGAAACAGGAAAAAAACAGCCAGCTGCTATCCAGTTATATCTAAAAAGTCAGTATCAGATTACTAAGAATTATGGACAATATATTGGGGTAGAGAATAGTGTTTGCTTTGAAAAGAAATTAGTTGAATAGTTGATTGAGTACTCACAATCAACTATTCAACACAGATCAAGCCGTCACCGTCACCCAAACCCCGCTAAAGGCTGCATTGCCTGTCAATTCATCAATAAATTTATCATCGGTCACATCGTTGATACTCACGCCCGCGTGCGCAGAGGCAATATCTAAATTAATCCCCTCTTTATCATGTCCCCAACCGTGAGGAATGCTGACCACGCCTGACATCATTTCCTCTGAAATTTCGGTTTGAATACGCAATTTTCCTGTTCGGGATTGGACTTCAACTTCTTGATTATTGGAAATATTCAATTCTTTGGCATCTGCTGGATTTATCAAAAGCGTACAGCGATTACCACCTTTGACAAGGCGATAACTATTGTGCATCCATGAATTGTTGGTGCGTAAATCACGGCGACCAATCAGCTGAAATTGCTTTTTAGTCTTTTTTTCCTTCGCTGCAAATACCTTTCTCAAACGCTCTAAATCATTCAATAAAGCTGCTGGCGCAAGCTCAATTAATTTATCTTCCGTAAATAATCGCTCAGGAATAAAAGAACGTAAAGCACCTAAATCCACACCTTGAGGCTGCTCTTTTAATTGCTCAATAGAAATACCTGATTTTGCATATTGACCGTAACGCAATCCCATATCAACTATCTCCTCTGGCGTTTTAAAGCGCGGCTGGTAGTCTTCTTTCATCCGTTTTGTCAACTCTTGCAATATTTCATAATCATGTCGCTGTTCCTCCGTTTTTTCAATCGTTGGAAGAGAGTATTTTGCAGTATTCTGAACAGCTAACAGGTGGAAAACAACATCGTAATTTGAAGTTTCTAAACCCGTCGTTGGTGGTAAAATAATATTCGCGTGTCTCGTCGTTTCATTGAGGTAAATATCTATCGAAACCATGTATTCCAAATCCGCAAAAGCCTTATCCAAAGATGCGCCATTTGAGGTGGATAAGACAGGATTTCCTGCGCCTGTCACCATTGCTTTTATTTGTCCTGGTCCTTCCGTAGTGATCTCTTCTAAAAGTACGGAAACTGGCAATTCTCCAAACCTTTCTTCTCTCTGACTCACTCGACTTTTCCAGCGTCCGATTTTACCTTTATTGCGCTCCACCACCGTATCCATAGCTGGCGAAGGAAACATTGCTCCACCCTCTTTATCAAAATTATTGCTGAGAATATTGACCAAATTCACCAACCAAATACATAATCCGCCAAACTCTTGCACAGACAAGCCCATACGACCATAACATACAGCGCGTTTTGCTCCCGCAAATTCCTGTGCCATACGACGTGTTTCTGCTGCTGATATTTTGGTAAATTTCGCTGTTTCTTCTGGCGCGAAACCTTTCGCAAAATCAGTAATCGCGTCTAAGTTTTTCACATGTCCTTTCAAATGCCCCAAGTCTACCAATCCATCTTCGAAAAAGACATGAATAATCGACAAAAGAAGCAATGCATCTGTACCCGGTTTGATAAAATGATGTTCATCTGCTTTATCTGCCGTCTCAGATTTGCGCGGGTCAATGACCACAACTTTTCCGCGTTCTTGAATGCCTTTCATGCGATTTCTAAAGCCTGGCGCAGTCATCAAACTACCATTAGAAACCAATGGATTAGCGCCCATTATCAACATATAATCCGTCCTATCCACATCACAAACAGGTATCGCAAAATAATGCCCAAACATCTGATGCGAAACATAATGATGTGGCAATTGGTCTGCCGAAGTTGCTGAATATAAATTAGGCGTTTTCAAACTACGCAAAAAGTCCGGCAAGTATAATATCGCTCCAAAATTATGTGCATTGGGGTTGCCTAAATAAGTCCCGACCGCACTATTTCCATATTCTTTTTGAATGCGTTTTAGATTGCTGGCAACTTCATCATAGGCGGTTTCCCATGAGATAGTTTCCCAACCATTTTCGGTACGACGAATAGGTTGCTTTAAACGATTTTTATCCGTATAAACATCTTGGAGAGCGATTGCTTTTGGACATAGATATCCTTTACTAAAAGGGTCGTTTTTATCGCCTTTTATGGAGACGATTTCTTTGCCTTTCACCTCTATTTCTAATCCGCAGATGGCTTCGCATAGATTGCAAGCCCGATAGTGTGTGGTCGTATTTTCAGTCATTTATCTTTTTTTTGTGAAGGTAAGAAAATGAATGAGAAAAATTCAAATTCAAGTATCAAATACAAATTCAAGTAAATGCAGTAGTTGAATTTGCACTTTGAATTTGAATTTGCATTTAAAAAGCATCACCTTTGCGCAAACAATACTAAAATATGAAAAACAACGATATTCTTCGCCGTCTGCGCTACACATTTGATTATGATGATAATAAAATGATGGAAATCTTCGCCAACGGAGGTTATCCCGCTACGCGTGCGGAAATCAGCGATTGGTTAAAGAGAGAAGACGACCCAGAGGTGAAGGAATTGTACGATAAAGATTTAGCGCCATTTCTCAATGGCTTCATCATCGAACACCGCGGCAAAAGAGAAGGACCTCAACCCAAACCAGAAAAGAGTTTGAATAATAATCTCATTTTTCGCAAGATAAAAATCGCGCTTAATATGCGTGATACGGACATTATCGAGGTCTTTAAATTGGTGCGAATGAATATCAGCAAGCATGAGATTTCTGCTTTTTTGCGTAAGCCTGAGCAAAGACAATATCGAGTTTGTCATGACCAATTTTTACGTAATTTACTGTATGGTTTGCAGAAAAAATATCGTCCTTCAAATGATAAAGTCCAAAGAAAATAGTCCTTCTTACAGCTGGGGTGACAAATGTACAGGCTGGCATTTGGTTAAAAATGACTCTTTGGGTGTCATCCAAGAAAGCATGCCGCCCAATACCTCCGAAGTCAATCACAAACACGCCAAAGCCCAGCAATTTTTCTTTATTCTCAAAGGAACGGCGACCTTCCTAATTGACGGAAAAAGTATAGAAGTTCCGAGTGGTTCAGGGATTCATATTGAGAAAGATACTTGGCATCAGATTCAGAATTTGAGCAAAGAGGAAATTGAATTTCTGGTAATTTCAGAACCTCATTCGCATGGGGATAGGGTTCTTGAATAAATTCGCTTCATTATCTCCAACATCACCATTTCCACCGACCGCACAAGACTGGATATTCCCTATTACACAACAGAATTGAAAGCAGGCAAAGTCGTGGATTTCACAGAAGATTTCGCTGCGCAAAACAACTATACTGCCATTCGTTTAGATGCCTTCAAACCTCATAAGCGCGTCATCCAATTTTATCTAAAAAGAAACTATCACATCAGTGGAGAAACCTTTTCGCTGGTCGTGCACAACCTTTTTATTGTATGGAAAAAGCAGTACAAGGAATGATTAAAAAATAAATTCAGACTTTTTATAAAAATACTTTCCATACAAGGTAGGTCTTTTCAGAATTCGACTGTCTTTATTACAAGTAGCAGGCTAAAAACTGTTCAAACAAAAAAATGAAGCAATTTTCCTTATTTATTTCCCTCTTACTCAGTTATAGTATTTGTGCACAGCAAAGTCTATCTCAACTGAATTTTGAATTAACATTTAATGAAAAAGCACTGAAATTAGGGAAGACTTATACGCTCCCAGAAAATGAAGATAGTATCAGTTTCGATGTTTTGCGCTTCTACATTTCAGACTTACAATTCATTGATAATGAGCAAATTGTAAATAAATCAAAAAAGAAACACATTCTCATTGATTTAGAAAAACCAGAGACTTTACAGATTGCTATAGATGAATATACAGGCACTTTTGATAAAGTAAAATTTACACTTGGCATTGATAGTTTGACGAATGTTTCGGGGGCAATGGGTGGAGATTTAGACCCGATGTATGGCATGTACTGGACTTGGCAGAGTGGTTACATCAATTTTAAGTTAGAAGGTCAGGCTAATAAGTGTCCTGCGCGTAAAAATGAATTCATGTTTCATTTAGGCGGTTATTTAGCAGGTAATCTAGCAGCACAAACAATAGAATTAAAAATAAATAAAGCGGTAGAAAGCTTAACTATCACATTTCCAATTGATAAATTATTATCACAAATAAATCTAACAGAAAACTATCGAATAATGAGTCCCAATCAAGACGCTGTAGAGATGAGTCGTCTGATTGCGAGTTTATTTTCGGTCGAAAGATTATAATAAAAATATTAGAAACTATTTGAGTAGGTAACTTTTAAAAAATTTAACGTCTAAGATAAAAGGAGGAAGGCAATATATTTTTCATATATTCATTTATATTTGAATAAATAAACACAAACTATTGTCCTTCCTCCTTTTTTTATTTTTCTTTTCATGAATAAAAAAAATTATATTTTACTTGTCATAATTTTTTGCTGTACAGCATTTAATGATAGAGAGTCTAGTTTTTTTAGCTTCCCAGAGCACTTCCCATCTGTCGTTTATGATTTAGAAAAGAATCAACTGACACAAGAAAAAATCAATTTAGGTAGAGCTTTATTTTACGATCCAATCTTATCAAAAGACGGCACTATCTCTTGTGCATCTTGTCATTCTCCTTACAATGGATTTGCACATACCGACCACAACTTAAGTCATGGCATCAATGACCAAATCGGCACACGCAATGCTCCTCCCCTTTTTAACTTAGCGTGGCAAACATCATTCAACTGGGACGGAGCAATCAATCATTTAGACATGCAGGCTTTAGCACCATTAAATGATGTGCGCGAAATGGGCGAAACAACTGATAGTGTGATAGTTAAGTTACAAAATAGTAAACTCTATCCTCAATTATTTGCAGCAGCATTTCAAGATAGCGTCATTACAGGACAGCACTTTTTGCAAGCTATTGCAGCTTTCGAATTGACCCTAATTTCTGCCAATGCAAAATATGACAAGGTAAAAAATGGCGAAGAAGAATTCACAAAACAGGAAGCAAATGGCTATAAATTATTTCAAAAAAATTGTAACAGTTGTCACTCTGAACCGCTCTTTTCAAACTACGGTTTTGCCCATAACGGATTAGCCATTGATACGACTTTAAACGACTACGGAAGAGGACAAATCACAGAAGAAAAATCAGACAGTTTAGCCTTTAAAATACCTTCATTACGTAATTTAAAATTTACGCATCCATACATGCACGACGGACGATTTAAAAGACTAAATGAAGTTTTACAACATTATACCACATCGACCGAATTAAAAAATCCAATCATTCTCAGTTCCAATGAAAAGACAGATTTAATCGCTTTTCTCTTAACTTTGAATGATACGGAATTCATATTCAATCCAGACAATAAATATCCGCGTGACATATTATTGCGCAAGTGAGGAACACAACATTATCCAATTTCTGCTCATTTTAAAAATGAAAAACATGAAAAAAATAGTACTAACGCTTAGCCTTATGGCATTCACCCTGATGATTTACGCACAAGGACCAGCCATTACTTCTTGGCTACAAAACACAACAGTGACGGGGACTTACTACGTCCAGGGTAATTCTACAACTATTGACAATAATATCTTAGTTAATTGTCAAAAAGTAGAATACTCTGATGACTTCGTTTACGTAACGACAACTGGTGTGCCTGCTTATCCGACAGGCCCATTTCCAGATGGCAACCCTTCACAAGCTTCTGACCAAGATGCTATCTACAAAATACCACTTGATCCACAGCCCAATACTGGAAATCCCGACAACACAACTGGAGGCAATATCGGAGTTTTCATTAATGGGGTTTCTCTATTTGATTATCGCGACGGTGTAGCTTGGAATCCACAAACAAATGCACTCTGTGGTGGTCCAGGAAATCCTCCTTGCCCAGGTGGACCGATGAATCCTCAAGACTGGAATCGTGATGCTATTTTAGCAGAAATGGATGGATTTGATTGTTCAAAAGCACACCCTGCAATGGGAAATTATCACCACCACCAAAATCCATCTGCTTTTAAATTAGATATAAAT
Source organism: uncultured Saprospiraceae bacterium (assembly GCA_964595615.1). Taxonomy (GTDB): domain Bacteria; phylum Bacteroidota; class Bacteroidia; order Chitinophagales; family Saprospiraceae; genus JAHDCG01. Next base: position 16,348 of record CAZQTE010000035.1, on the reverse strand, counting down.
GTCGTTTCTGACATCTGTAACCTATATGATGCAGAGGGTTTGTACGCAATTGATGATGCGGAACACTCTCCATTGATTGGTTTTGCTTATGACGGTTTTCCAATTTATGGTGCATATGGTTTTAAAAATACAGACGGTACAGGAGGTATCACACGTATACAATCTGCCTACTCTTTGCGTACAGAAATGACAGTACGTGATACACATGCAGACGGTAGTAATGTGGATATGGGACCGCCGATTAATAATAACTTTCCTTTAGGATATTTCCGTGAAGATTACAAATACACAGCATCTGACGAGCCTGATGTTTTAGATGAGCACAATGGTCGTTTTGCAGTGACTCCAGAGTATCCAGACGGTACTTACGCCTATTATGCGACAGTTGATGAAAACTGGAATTCAGCATATCCTTATGTTGTTGGACCTACTTTTTATGGTAATCGTGAGAATAGAAAAGTAGATTCTGTAAACGAAGCAACAACAGTTTATACTGGCTCGACAGCGATTTCAGAAGAAGAATTTGAGTCGATGAAATTCAATATTATTCCTAATCCGGCAACAGATTTAATTGCAGTGCAAACTGCAGGCTTGGTAACAGATGATTTAAATATTGAATTGATTGACATGACAGGAAAATCTATCATTCAATCTAAAATCAGTGCAGGTACAACGATTGCATATTTTGATGTCGCTACGGTTTATGCTGGAACTTATTTTGTACGCATTTCTGGCGACGGGAATAGTACGGTAAGGAAGGTTGTGGTGATGAAGTAAGGAGTTAGATATTCTATAAAACAAAAAGCGTTTAACAGATTATACACTGTTAAACGCTTTTTATTATTCCCATTCCGTAGTTAAAATGGTCTATGTTAAAATCACTTATTTAACTGATTATTAAATGGTTATCATTTTTAGTAACCGACCATTTTTATAGTGGAATGGGAATAAAAACCAAATCAAAGATTAAATCTTACCTGGTTTCTCATCTTTTTTCTTTTCTTTTCCACCAATTGCTGGTGGTGCTTTAGGCGCTTCTTTGCCTTCAGCTAAAGCTTGTTCTTCTTTACGCTTTTGGATTTTATTTAAAAGCAAAGCAGCTTTCATAATAAAATCTTGGTGGTGCATTTCATACTCATTGTGTACCATGAGTAAACGAACAGCATCCCAGCCCGCTGTACCTGGAATAATTTGTTTGGCAGCAATTGGGTGCAACCAGTATTCCAAGTTATTAGAGCGCAAGTATGAACCGTCTAAACGGAAATTAATGACTTTTGATAGCTTGTTCAAAGAGAAAAGATAATCTGTTTCTTTGTTCAAAGCTTTTTGCAAGTCAAAAATATTAGTGTTGTAAAAGTCAACACCAGCTTTTTCACACAAAAAGATGTCGCGACGACCGTCAAAAACTACAAGAGTTTGAACACGATATTTACGCATCGCGCCCCACATAAAACGCTTCACGTTTTGGTGTACAGGTCGTAAGTTCTTAAACGCCCAACGCAAACCGCGCTCGTCGTGTTGGAAATCTTCTTGGAATGGACGCGGACGTCCAGTTCTCATATTGATAACTTCGCGCTCACGACTAATCGTGTGACCAAGGTCATCAGTTTTTGAGTACACACTAACATAATCTACGTCAGCAGTATTTATGTAGGTTTCGAGAAATATTTTATTTGTGCGACGCTCGAATACCAATAAAGATATCTCAGCGACAGCAAAAAAATTAGGGAAACCTCCGTAGATATTTCCGTATTTCAGTTCTAGGATTGCAAAATCTTGATTCACGTGCTCCGGTGATGTTTTTCGTTTAACAATTTAATTTCATTCTCAGAGTAATCATACTTTAGAAAAATCAAAAAAACGATTTTCCTGTAACTCATTCCCACATATCAAATAAGATAAATGGCAATTTTGTTCAGTACAATTCTTAATATGTCAATAAGTGTTTCGGTTAAATTCGGTAATTTTCAGTTATAGTATATCTCTGATGTAGTCCAAATTAATTCCGGAAACAATCTATAGGTTTAAAATACTTTAGGTGCTTTTCGCAATTATCGGCCAAAATATGAAAAATGTAAAGAAAACACGCTATATTATAAGTGAATTCTTTCATTTCTTATGTTATCTACTTAAAATATGTATCAAACAGCAAAATAATAGCTTATTTTACAAAGAAGTTCTTAAAAAAACTGATAAGTAAAAACTGATATCAAAAGGAAATGAGCATTAAAAAATAAAGTGTCCGTCTTGATATATCTTCTCTCCATCCGCAAAAATCTCACCACCTTTTGTCATATCTGTTATCATATCCCAGTGAACGGAAGATTCGTTTTTTCCACCACATTGTAAATAGCTTTGTCCTATAGCCATGTGTACTGTACCTCCTATTTTTTCATCAAAAAGGATATTTTTGGTCATCCTATTGATATTATAGTTTGTACCTACCGCAGCTTCGCCAAAACGACGTGTCCCCTTTCTACTAAAGATTTGATCTAAAAAATCTTTGCCACGAGTAGCTTCCCATTTTTCAATATAACCGTCTTTAACCCAAAGTGTTACACCTTCAACCTCATGTCCCCCATATAAACCCGGATAACTAAAATGAATAGTTCCATTCACACTATCTTCGACAGGTGAAGTATACACTTCACCACTCGGCATATTTGTCTGTCCATCACTATTAATCCAAGTTCGACCTTTTGTAGAGAAGCTGATATCAATACCATCTCCGCGATAACGCACTTTTTCACGACCGTTCAATAAGTCTACAGTTTTTTGTTGGCTTGCTCGACGATTGAGCCATGATTGTGTAGGGTTTTCATCAAATAAATTACATGCACCAAAAACAAATTCTTGGTACTCTTCTAATGACATTCCTGCTTGTTGTGCACTAGCTAAAGTTGGAAATTGGCAGAGATTACGTTTCAATTCACGTGTCGCCGTACGAGCAAAATAAGTCTTGTTTATCCCTTTCATAGCAGCACCACGTATCTTAGATTTTTCAGCAGATACATTTTGGTCTTCACGCAGATTGAAAGGTGCACGGATATAAAGATAGCAATCAAACTCTTCAACCACTTGCTTAAAAAATGGAGAAACGTAAGTTAATTGTAAGTCTTTTGCCTCTTCCATGAAAATCCGATTCTGTCCCATAAAGGAAAAATTCGTATGTACATGTGCGCCTTGACGTGTGGCCTCACGAAATACTTCTCGGACTAGAGGTTCAGCTAATGTTGAGGTATTTATATATAATCTTTCTCCTTCGTTTACTTCGAGACAATAATTGACAAGTAGGGCGGCGTATTTTTTCAGGATATCCATTTCGAGTTTGTATTTATTTAAAGACTAAATAGCAATGTAAAGTTAGTATTTTTCAATTGGTTTTATGTGATGATTATTTTTAATTTGAAAATAGATTCTTTTTTAGAATCAAAAAGCGAATAAAAAGATAAATCATCTCTTCATTCGCTTTTGAATTAGCATTTTGGATACTTATGAAGCTGCTTTTGTACGGCGCTTACGGCGTGTTTTAAACAATTCTACGATTTCCTTCTCTTTTAAGAATTTGAAATCTAGGAATGTTACCGCAATAAACTTCTTGATATCTTGGTAATCACGTCCACGTTTGTCTGTATAAACTTTAAGCAATTTTTTCACATAAACCATACATAATTCTTTCAAACGCTGATTGAATTTTTGGTTCAAGAAAATACCCATATAAACTTTAAAAGTTTTACACATATCCATAAAAGCAGAATATTGACCTTCTTCCAAGTTTTCCATAAAGCGACGGAAGTAACTGAAAATCGTCTTACGCACACATTCATTTATCGCAGATAAACCTTCGTGTCCATTATAGAAATTCTTAACAGCTTCCTGTACTTCTGGATTTGTGTATCCGTCTGCATGAATGATGTTTGTCAATTTATAAAATTCAGAAATACTATCATTGTATGTCAGGTCAAATAAATTAGCAATACGCTGGTCTGCCTCTGGATTCAAGTCAAAATCAGGATTGTTATGTAATTCTAAAACAAAATCCATCCATTTGTCATCAAACTCTGGCATTTCAGAACGAACCTTATCAATGACCTTTTTCAATTCTGTCGTATCTGTCTCATTTAACTCAAAAAAGAAAGCATACAAACCAGTTAATTGCAAGTGTTCCTCTGTACCTTGAAAGATTTTATTGGTAATAAACGACTTCATGTGAGGTACCAAATTCGTATTCGGAAAACGAGATTTGACACGATACATTAAGAAACTCTTCACAGCACGGAAGTGAACTTTTAGTTCACTCATTGTCTCTGGAAACTGGGCAGACTGATAGTTCTCATTAACGAATTGCTTCTTGTAACGAAACAATCCTACCTTACGAGAACGAGGGTCACGGTAACGATCTAAACGGTGTCCTTGTAAATAGTAACGAACACGTTTGTTAGTAATTTCAGATATTAGATTGGTTACCCAGATATCTGAACTATATGCAAATCCCATTTGAATGGTTTGCCCCATCCGTTTTTTCAAAATGTCGAAGTTAGCAGAATTACAAACTGCCATCAACATATTTTTGAAATGCTCCTGTGGATGCTGATATTTATCACGCTCATTTCCTTCTCCCCGTAATACTGCAAAACCTAAAGCTTTAGGCAAGTATAAACCTTCAAATTCTCCACGCATGATTTCTTCTTCAAAAGATACCAATTGTAAAGGGTCTGTCTCTGCTACTTTTTCATACAACATCGCAATACGTGGCTCGTATTGTTGTTTCATTGCATTATAATCATCCTCTTCTTCTGTATCCAGATACGCCTGTAATTCTTCAGACGCTTGAATTTCTTCAGCAAGAGCGTCTAATTGCTCTTTGTATTCTTTAGCTAATTCGACTTTCATTTTTTATAGTTTGGTGATTGTGTTATTATGAAGTGGCAATAACCAATAACACAATAATAGTCTAGTCTTAAATCAAAACGAACCTGATAGAGCAATTAAGCTCTATCAGGTTCGTCGGTTTTTCTCTAAAAAACCTAAAAGGTGAAGTACTTCTTGACTTCAACGGCAAATATAGAGGAAGGGTTGCGCATTTCAAAAGAGAAATAGATTTATTATTAGATCAAGATGCATATTCCACTTTTTTTGTCTAACAATATCCATAAAAACGAAAAAGCACATAGAAACTTGTTAGTAATTGTTAATTTACGCTGAGAAAGCTAAATATCTTTTTTGCGACATTCAAAAAACACTAAATCAAAAGCATCCGCAATGAAAAATCTCCTTCTGTTAATTTCCTTTCTCTTAACTTTTGCCAGTCTTTCCGCACAAGAAAACTCTTTTTTCTTTAATGTACTAAGTCCCTCTTTTCTTTACAGTTCTCATGGTCCTGATGAACTGGGATATATGGTAGATTGGGGTCCAACGGTAGAGGAATCTATAGTCGGTCAATTGGTTATTGCTCCTGTAAACATAGATGAGCCACTCAACGCACTTTGTTCGGAAGTAGAAGATGACTTTACTGATAAATTTGTTTTAGTTCAACGTGGCGACTGCTTTTTTGCGGATAAAGTGCATTGGGCGGAGCAAAACGGTGCGATTGGAGTTATTATTATTAGTTTTGATAATGGTATACTGCCCATGGCTGGAGGTGGAGATTATTTTGAATTAGTCAATATTCCAGCCATTATGATTACCCACGCTTTAGCTGATAATTTATGGCTAAATGTCGAATTAGGCATTGAAGTCATAGTCGAATTTTCACCAGAATCAGCACCAATGGCTCACACTGTCGGGAATGTAGGTATTGACGCAAATGGAGATTGTCTTTCAGGAGATGATGAGATAGATTTGGCAGGTTGGCAAGTGACGGTGACTAATGACGAAGCTTATAAAGTGGGCTTCACAGATAGCGAAGGAAATTATGATATTAGTTCTAACGTCGGTAGTTATACAGTCTTCGTTGAAGCACCTAATGATATTTGGAATATCTGTGAGAATGTAATACCTGTAGTACATACAGATTTTACGGAGCAGGAGATTGATTTCGCGGCGGTAGCGACTGTAGACTGTGCACAATTAAGTGTTGACATGATTGCTCCTTTTTGGCGTAGATGTTTTGATAATCAATTAGTTATCAACTACTGCAATACAGGTTCTATTCCAGCAGAGGATGCTTTTGTCACTTTAGATTTACCAATTTATTTAGAAATATTATTATCGAATACTCCCTACTCTGTCAACGACGAAGGCCTTTATATTTTTAATGTTGGCAATGACATGAGTACTGTCGGTATAGGAGAATGTGGAACAATTAACTTGGTAGTTAATGTATCTTGTGATGCTGATTTAAATCAGACTCTATGCGCAGAAGCATATGGATATCCTAAAGCACCTTGTGTCAATCCTACTACTAATTGGAGTGGTGCAAGTATTGTCGCAAATAGCATTTGTCAAGAGAGTACGATACTCCTTTCTCTAACTAATACAGGCACAGGAGACATGAGTGCTCCCTCAGATTACCGTATTTTAAAAAATGGAGTAAGCTTAGATGAAGGAACTTATCAATTAACAGCAGGTGAGTCTCAAAGTTTCACATATCCAACCGACGGTTCAACTTATAGAATAGAAGCAAATCCTGAACTTACACAACCTTTTTTCACTGCTCCGAGTAGTTCTGTTGAAGGTTGTACAGACGATGGAATTTGGGGTGGTTTTATCACTCAATTTTCATCAGCAGATTATGGACAAAGCCATGAAGAATTGTGTCTACAAGTTATTGGAGCTTATGACCCTAATGATAAAAATGCTAATCCTCGTGGATATGGAGAGGAACATTATATTGACCAAAATGTAGGTATTGAATACTTTATTCGTTTTCAAAATACAGGTACAGATACTGCTTTTAATGTCGTTGTTTTAGATACTTTATCAGCAAGCTTTGATGTTACGTCTTTACAATTAGGCGCATCAAGTCATCCTTATGATTTGCGGATTATTGAAAATCACATCTTAGAATTTACATTTGAAGACATCCAATTAGTAGATAGCTTTACTAATGAACCAGGTTCTCATGGTTTTTTCAGTTATGATTTAAAGCAAAAAGAGGATATAGAATTAGGAACTATTATTGAAAATTCGGCAGCCATTTACTTTGACTTTAACGAGCCTGTCATTACTAATGTGACTTTCCATAAAGTTGGTAAGGATTTCATTAATCCAATAGTCTTCCATTGTCCTATAGCGCCAAATGATGAAGCAACTTTTATTCCTTCGCCTATGGCTTCTGAGACAACTGTTGTTATTCATACTCCAATCGAGATAAAAACAGGTATTTTAGAAGTTTTCGATGCGAATGGTAAAATGATGATAAGTCAAAGTTTTGATAGACCACAATTTAGCATTCAAACGGAGAATTTACCAAGAGGAGCTTATTTCTATCACTATTCATTAAATGGAAATTTAGTTGGAAGCGGTAAGGTTATAAAATGATAGTAAATGATTGTTAAACTAACACAAACAGACCTTAAAACAAAGTTCGGATTATTTCAGGAGGCACTTTATTATGACGGACAAAAGGAGTCGATTGTTCTATTTTTAGGTGATATTAAAGACGCACAAGATGTCCTCTGTCGCGTACACTCTTCTTGTATTTTTGGACATTATTTCAACAGTATAGAATGTGATTGTCAAGAGCAAATGGATACTTCACAACAACTCATTGCAAAGGCAGGAAAAGGCATTATTATTCTATTAGATCAAGAAGGAAAAGGGAATGGTCATTTTGCTTTAATGAATAGTATTCAGCACAAAAGAAAAGGTACAAAACAAGCAGATGCGTATGAGGCTGTAGGTTTTAAAAAGGACGCAAGAGATTTTACGGCAGCGGCAAAGATATTGCAAGATTTAGGCGTCAAATCAATTAAAATGTTGACTAATAATCCAGACAAAGTGCGTACGCTAAGTGAATTTGGAATTAAAGTAAATGGAACCCAAGAGATTAATCTATAAAAAGAGCAAGCCGCCACACGAGTACAGCAGGTTGTCTTAGTAACGACAAAATAATAAGTCCGTCAAGTTGGACAGTGTATAATTTTTCTCAGTTTTGACTTCAAAGCGCGATAATTGTTGATACTTTGAGCGATTTGAAGTGAAAAATGAGGGAAATTTGACCTGTCCAGATGACGGACTTATTGTTTTGTCGTTACTTAATAGCACAAATATTTGCACCACTTGCATGAGTTATCACTGCCAATGGGTAATAATAAAAACATCACAGTTTTTGAGAATACTCAATAATAGAGTCTTCCTGAACTAAAGTGGTCAGTTGATAAGCCAATCGCGATAAAATCGCTTTCGGAAAAAAAATTAAAAAAATAGGGAATCTCCGGCTAAAAAATATTCAGGTTGAATTACAGGTTATTTATTTTTACTAAAAAAGAAACATATCAGAGGTTCTCTTTGTCGTAAAAATTTAAAGCGGATTACAGAAAAAGAATAGTGTTTGTTCTTTGTTTTATTCGTTATTAAGACGTGTTTTTATAAATCCGTCACACATTTTTTTCGGGTGTTTTTCTCATTTTATTATTTTTATTTATAATGTATTGATAATTAATAGCTTACAAGAACTAACATGTAGATTTATTCTCCTTTATTAAGTAATTGGACATAAGTAATCTGGTATTACTAAGTGCAAGATTTTTTTGTCTGCTTTTCTTAAAAAAGTCTTGCATAGCTCGGCTACGGAAGTCTTTTTTGAGGAAAGCAGGCGAGAAAAGATGTGCTTAGAAAACCAGATTACTTTTGTTCAGTTACTTAAACTAAAATAACAATAAAAACAGGCTGCGAATTCAAAGATTCACAGCCTGTTTTTATCAAAATTCAAAGTATCATTAGTTACAGTGCTTCCAACTCTTTACCGATTCCTTTTAATTGCCCTTCAATCGCTAATTGTTTAGTTTCTAAATCATGAATAGCTTTCTCTTCTTCCTCTAATAAACCGTCAAAAGGTTTAAAATTAGCGTCAATACGTTCTTTGATGTGGACAACGTACATTTTGAGTTTGTCTGTCAATTCTGTTTGTAGTCGGTTACGTCCTTTTGCGACTTCATTACGGTAACCTTTCAAAATATTTCTGCGTTTCATTGTCGTCGAAACACCAGCAAAAAGAACACCGATAGTTGTCAAAATACCGCCCGTGATATCAAAAGCTGCCCCTTGCGCCACTGTCATAATTATTGCTCCGACTACTGCAATACCGCCACCTGCTAAAAGATTAGGAGATAGTGCTTCTTTATCATCAAAAAGAGAGTCGTCACGGAAATTTTCTGTGTGAGAAAGGAATTTCTTAAAGGCTTCTTGTAACTCAGTCATCACAGATGCACGACGATCAGCAATATCACTAAATATCGCGTGATTGTTTTTTAGAATCGTCTGCGAATTCTGGATTTTCAAATCAATGATTTTTGCCATTTGCTGAATGCTATCCGCAAGGTCAACTACTCCATCATTTAACTTGGTTTGCAACTCGTAATTGAGGTCTTTTTCTAAGTTTTCTGTTAGTTTCTCTAAGCGTTCCTTGGAAGACTCAGACTTGACAAACACAGAGGAAAAAGAGCGTTTCAGTAAAGTAAAGAAAGACAATTCTGCTTCTAATTCACTTTCTTTTTGACGCGTAATTCTATCGTAACCAGCAATTAGATTTTCAACTAAAACCTCAACTTGCTTTTTCGACTTAACTTCTTGAATGTCAAGCGTTTCTTTTGTTTCCTTTCTAAAATCAACATCAGCTTCCCATTGTCTCTTACGCAGTAAAGTCCCTTCTAAGATACGCTCGTTGATATTCAATCCTGTAGAAATATTATTACGTAGTTTCAACACAGGTGCTTTACCTCCTGTGATGTTTGCACGAATATAATCACGTACATTTAGGAAACCACTTTCTTCCAAACCGCCCTCTTGTTCTTGCTTCGCACTTACTGCAAAAATTGTCGGTTCGGTAATTCCTTTTTTCTCTGCATATTCACGGACACCATTCACATTAGTCGCCAAATCATCTTCTGGCATCAAATCTTTTTGCTGTAAGATAAATATGACCTTCTTACGCCATTCTTGGTGGATAAAATCAAAGAATTCCCAGGCAGATTGGCGATAAGGATTCTTAGCTTCAAAAACAAACACAATCAAATCAGAAGCAGGTACAAAACGCTCTGTAATCTCCTGATGATGGTCAGCAATAGTATTGGTACCTGGAGTATCAACAATTGCTATTTCGCGTAAAATATCAACAGGTTGTAAGATTTTTTTCAGATAAGGATTTATCGTAATTATTTCTTCTTTCTCACCATAAGTTATCTGCTGCACCGTGTCTGTCATTGGCTGCGGCGCTACTTTCGTTATTTCTTTTCCCGTCGCTAAAAGAGCATTGATGAAACTACTTTTGCCCGCTTTCACCTCTCCTACTATCACAAACATGAAAGGTTCGTTAATACGGTTACGCAAGTCGCTCACCGTTTCAGCTAGTTCCGTATGTCCAATTTTCAGTGTTAAACCATGCAAATCTTTGACGATTTCATCAATTTGCGTGCGGTATGTCTTTAACTTTTGGTCAAGAATTTTACTCATTCAAAAAAGGTTGTAAAGTTTTGGACTTTGGACAAAAGATACTAGACGTTAGACTCTTTAAGCGAAAAATCAATTTTTCACCTTTTCGGATATTGATAATCAATAGATTTGTTATCCTTATAAAGTACTCTTCTGAAAATGCCTTTTATAAAGGCGACAAGTCTAATAAAAACTATGCTAATTTTGCTATAGGGAAATCTAACATTTAAAGTCGTTCGTCCAAAGTCTAAAAAAGTTGTAAGGTTAGTTAAAGACTTTAAAAGTCTTTACTTCCTTGGTGTAGTTTTCTATTTCCAGATTTTACTGAAGTCGAAGTTGACTGGACATTCTTCGGTTTCAAAAAGATAATTGAAATCTTTCCCTTCATTATCTAAGTCATATTTCCCTTTTTCATTAACTACAAATACTTGCACTAATTCTTTTAAAGGTTTAATAATGACATAATACTTGATACCGAGACTACCGTAAACTTTAGGTTTTGTTTTTGTATCGTGACGAATGGAGCTTTTTGAAACGATTTCTACAATAATATTCGGTAATTTAGTTAAATAAATTGCATCTTTTTCAGGATTACAGACAACAAGTAAATCAGGATGCACGATACTATTTTCATCAATCTTAAAGTTGATGGGCAGATGTGCTTCACAACTCGGGCAATCTTCTAATAATTCATCAAACTGACGAAATATCTTTCCATTAATACGCTGATGTTTACGGGTCGGCATCGCAGACATAGCAAATGGAATACCTTCTATAAGTTCCCATTTCCCTTCCCAAGTTTCCCATTCTTTAATAGAATACTTAGGTAAATCACTTGCATCTAATCTTTCACTGATAGCCTTTATTCCCATCACTTCATTTTTTGTAAAAAAATTGGTTCTCCGTCAAATCGTGTGAAAGTGACATAAAAAAAAATGGTTTTTTGACACGATTTGACGGAGAACTAAAAAATTATTTCATGCAATTTACACAAAAAAATCATTCAAAACAAAAGCACAGTTTCTGGTCCTTTGCAGAAAATTGCATCTAATATGCTTAGATTTTCCAAGAAATCATATTTTTCTGTAAAGACCTGTTCATAAGCTTTCGCTGTAAACTCAGAGTCCTCCATAGCTTTTGTAGGATTAGGATGAATACCTCCACGAAAATCTAAAATCCCCTCTTCTGTTTGCTTTTTATACGTTTCTGTTAAACCGAAAGTCACGTCCAAGTCTAACATTTCGACAATGCATAGTGCTAAATCATAGTTCAAATCCCATAATTTATCGTATTCTTTTTCAAAAATTGGTTTTAAATCGTCAACATAATATTCGAAAAATGGTGATTTTCCATAAGCAGATTGAATACTTTCCCAGTGTTGGTATTGCCAAGGCATCGCATTTGAAATTCCGACTTCTCGAATAGGTGTTTGTGCATTTTTCCCCCCTTTTAATGGGACACTCAAGCGTAGCAAACCTTGCGCACCAGCAATGTGGCATCGATTGCGATAAGAACCTTTTACATAATGTTCAGAGGCTTCTAATAATACAGTTTCGTACTTTGTGATTTTGGAAAACCATTGGAGGGGAGGGAGATACTGAAGGTCGAGGAGAATGGTAGAATTTTTCAATTTTATTATTGCGTTACTATGTTATTGGTTATGTGCGCCAAAAGTAACACAATAACCAGTAACATAATCAAAATGGCACATTGAAAAAATAACTTATAACAATTTGAAGGGTTTTCTCATAAAAAATATTTCAGTTGATTTGCTTCCGAAAAGTCAAAAATCGCCAAAATCACTTAAAAAATGGTTATTTGCCCCGACAAACGTCCATTTTAAAGCCAAAACTAAACAAAAAAAATAAGCGGCTCAGATTCTGAATCTATTAATCTCGCATTCCTAAAAGAATTGTAGCACGGTTTTTTCATATAAAAGACAATTATATGTACTACTCGGTGAGAGATTTTTTAATTAAAATTAAAGCAAAACAGGGATAAAAATCGTACCTTACGGTTCGAGATTACACATAATCACTTCCCAGTAACTTACCAGATTACACTTAGAAAAAGACACACATTGTCTATTGATGATTGAATATTGATTATTAGCGAATTACACACCGCATAATTTTCATATTTTTATTTTTGCTACACTACACACACAAAATTAAACGAGCCAATAGACTACAATCATCAATTACTAATCATACTAATGTTAGAGAAAACGACCACAGACATGTTGAAAAACAAAGTTTTTCTTGCCGAAGATATGCAACGCTTATACTTCGTACGCAATGACCATGAAGTCCACTCCTACTCTCTCTCTGGAGAGGGAGTCCTACTTTCCGTTATCGGAAATTCAATCCACGCTATGGCTGCGGATAGTACGAGTTTGACGTATTATGATGCGAAGGATAATAGTAATTACGACCTTAGAGAGACCTCTTTGATGACTTTTAAAGTGGGTGCAGATTCTTCCAAAAGGTTGAGAGGGCAGGTTCAGGTGCTTTACAGTGAATTTGCACGAACACTTGATTTTATTGGGATTGGGGATATAGTAATAAGTTTAAACGGAAAAAATTCAAGAAAAATAAATGCAAGTGAAACTTTTAAAATCGAAATGATAAAAGTTCAGAAAGAATCAGATAATAAAGGACGTTTCATCGCTAATAATATGGTACGTCTTTCATTTAAGGATGGTAATCTAAGTATTAATAAGGTAGGATAAAACAATAGACTTATACTTTAAATAATAAAGTATAAGTCTATTTGCTGTATTTATTAAAAGGTAATTACTGGTTTTAGCCACATAAGCAAAATCTCTACTAAATCATTTCTACTATTTTGAGTATTTTCTTTTTCGGAAAGAAACGACACAAAATCATCTTTAATAGATTGATCTTCGTAAGGATTACTCTTAAAAAGTACATTTAATTTTTGGAAAATTTGACTTTCCAGGGAATCCAATGCAATTTCATGTCGTTTGAAAAAACGTTTCACATTTCTAATACCATTTTCAAGAAGCTCTAATTCATCCGTTTCATAAAGACAAATCAAATTTAAAATTCTTACAAATACTTGAATGTCAACACGCAATCCAGTATTAGGAACATCTATTATTTTCGCCGACCACTTTTGACTTTTTTTATACTCTCCTATTAAAAAGTAAAGAAGACTGACATTTCCAAATAAGACATGATTATTTGTAAACCCATACTGATTTATCCCAGTTTCAATTTCCGCGACTAAATTTTTCGCTTTTTTATAATCCTTTGAATTAAGCAGTAATACTAATTTGTATAGATAAACATTCTCTAACCAGACTCTTTTCTCGTGAATATGTGCTGGTTGATTCTCAAACATTTCATTGATACACTCTTCAGCCTCTTCAAATCGTTGATTAGCAATATAGCCATATATTAGATTTGAAGTATCTGCGACATATCTAAAAAACTCTTCGTCTTTATACAAGGGATTTTTCTTCCACCATTCTACGGTTTTCTTAAAATATTCCAATAATCTTTTCTTGTCACCTTTTAACTGATAGTAAAGTGCCTTACTTTGAAGAAAGCGTCGTTCTGTTTGAATTGATTTTATTTCGTCTTTCTCTTCCTCAAAAAAATCAGGTAAGACAATATCTCTTTTATCCTCTGCGGGGGATTGAAAATTTCGGGCGACCTTTACTGTCATCTCATAATAAGCATCAGAGTACTTAAAGAATTGATTCACATTCGCCAAAGCCTCCGTCTTATCTTCCAAAAGACTCTCCACATATTCCACAAAATTCTTCTCCTTATTACTCTTTATAGTCAACAAACGTTCCCGCGCCACTTCTAATATCATCAGTTCATCACCCAACTCCTTTGCGATATCATTCGCCTCCTGTAGACGAGAATCGCACTGTTTATACAAACCACGCTCAAAGAGGTATCGGCTATCTTGTATTTTCTCTTTGATTTGTGCAGATTTAGATTTGGTACTGCGGTAATCACGCATTGAGCGCAAAATGGCATCATATAGATAAGACTTGTCAGAGGAAAGGTTTTTGGGGAATTTCTTTTTTAAACGTTCATCATTAAATTCATCCATATCACTCAAGAATCGAAAAACCTCCAGATAACGGCTGCCTTTCTTGCCACTCTTCTGCGCATCTAAGGTAAAATATCGTTTCTCACTCTTAGACATTGCTTTTATTAATTTAAATAAATCGTCTTTTAATAACATGCATAGGATTTGTGAAGTACTCTATTCAAATTTCGGGGGTAATTTGTACTTCTGCTTTGTTGTTCACAGTTTCTATTAAGACTTAAACTATTAAATAGATAAGTAATCTAAATTCATTTAATACATAAGTCAATAATTCAGATGCGTTTTACACTGATTTTGCATAGTTTTTATATCTAAATAAATGTTAAAACGGCTTTTTTAAAGAAAAATTGAAAAAAATAAAAAAAGATTCACCCCTTTGAAATCTTTGAATCAAACAAGCCAAATACCCATATTCAGGTATAATGATTTATATAAAAATAATTGTGTTTAAATCTGTAAATCAGATATTTATGAAATTAAAAAAAGATTTCATGTACAGACAATTTTCTTGCCAAACTTCAAAAAAAGTAGCTAAAATATAGGCTTAGAAACTTGTGAATCGGCGATTCAGTGGTTTTCCTCATCGCAATTCCCCCTCTATCTTTGTGTCGTAATTAGTCGGAAACGGTATTACTTACTGATTTTTCTTCTTTTACAAATTCCGTGATAGGAATTTGTCAAAGAACATTAATAAGGCAAAATTACCGAGTTAAAGAAAGCTTTAACGGGACTTTGACACTGCGGGCAAACACTTTTGAAATTGAATATTGTCAGCTGTATATTGATAATTGATGATTTCTACAAAACGAAAAAGACAACCAACCTACCGATTTAAATTTTATACCAATTCTTACACACGTACACATTTTACAAACACACGATACAAACTTTGAAGTCCTACTTAGTTTTTAGGAACGCAAAACAAATAACTGTTCTTGGGATTATATACATACTATGAAGTGTCGGCATTTCTTCTGAACCTCAGAGAAATTGCTGGCACTTACTTTAGTCATGTTTATTTTTCTGGTTCTTTAAACATAAATTATACTTGAGAGAGCTACTTTTTCAATCCCGTGATACGGAAGGAACGAGACAGGTATATCTGTCTTAAAGTAGTCTTTTTATACTAAGTGTTTCTCGTAATGTTTCTCCTCTCCCGAGTGTTCGGGAGAGGCTTTTGAAAGATGACTCCCCAAATTACATAGCGTGTGCTTTTCAGATAAAATTCTACTTCCCGACGAATATTATGAATAATTCTGTTTGATAAAAGTACATGCCATTCTACCCGTGGCTTGTGTCAGCTTTATTCCCGTAAAGCTGGCGCAAAACAAGCCTATCTCTCTTCCGGAGGGGGATTCGGGGATGCGGTCAATACCTCCCAAATTCCGACCTTGCATCCCCATTCTCGCTCGGAAGAGTTGGGTAGATTTTTATAAGAAAAACGGACTTAAGTAGTCGGACATAATTATTTCGATAATTAGAACAGAGGAAATTTTTTGATTGATTTGGCTCTGAAAACCGCCAATACCCTACGGTCTTTAAGGATTTTCAGAGTGAAATCAAGCGGAAAATTGTCCTGTTCTAATATTGTAAATAATTGTGTCCGAGTACTTAAGTAGCACCCCCTATTTATTTCGGTAATTTGACAAGATATTTTCCCGCC
>CAZQTE010000034.1:0-22791 GCA_964595615.1 uncultured Saprospiraceae bacterium | reverse complement strand
AAAAAAAACGATTGCCCCTCAAAAGAGAAGCAATCGTTCCAGAGACGCAACCGTCTATCGTCCGCCGTCAAGCAAAGCGACCGTCTACCGTCTTATACATTATTAGTACCGACACAATTTAAATCTTCAAAGGCTTTTTTCAAACGCTCACGGAAAGCGATTTCACCTTTACGTAACCAATTACGAGGGTCGTAGTTTTTCTTGTTTGGTTTGTCATCACCGTCAGGATTACCGATTTGAGTTTGTAGATAATCCTTTTTGTCTGTGTAAAAATCACGTACGCCTGACCAAAATGCCCACTGCATATCTGTATCAATGTTCATTTTTACAGCACCATAACCGATAGCCTCACGGATTTCTGCCTCGCTCGAACCAGAACCACCGTGAAATACAAAGTTAATCGGACGGTCATTATCTAAACCATGCTTTTCCTTTACAAAATCCTGTGAATTCTTCAAAATCACTGGACGCAACTCTACATTACCTGGCTTATAAACACCGTGTACATTACCAAATGCCGCTGCAATAGTAAACTTATCACTAATTTTACTCAACGCCTCGTAAAAGGTATTTACTTCCTCTGGCTGCGTGTATAGACGTGAAGAGTCAACATCTGTATTGTCTACACCGTCTTCTTCACCACCAGTTACACCCAATTCGATTTCCAATGTCATACCCATTTTATCCATACGTTTGAAGTATTCCGTACAGATTTCGACATTCTCTTCCAATGGTTCTTCAGACAAATCAATCATGTGAGAACTGTATAAAGGATAACCTGTTTGCTTGTAAAATTTTTCACCAGCATCTAACAAACCGTCAATCCAAGGTAGCAATTTCTTAGCACAGTGGTCAGTATGTAAGATAACTGTAACACCGTAAGCTTTTGCCATAGTGTGTACATGCATAGCACCTGAAACACCGCCCATAATAGCCGATTGTTGTCCCTCATTAGACAATCCTTTACCTGCATTAAATTGAGCACCACCATTTGAAAATTGGATAATAACAGGAGAGTTTAAGTCTCTTGCTGTTTCCAAAACTGCATTGATTGTGTTAGTGCCAATAACATTTACTGCTGGCAATGCGAAATTATTTTTGTTGGCGTAATTAAGTAACTCTGTTACTTCATCACCATGTAAAACACCTGTACGAAAGCGTGTTGCTTGTTTAGACATAAGTTAAATATTGGATGATTGTCTTTCTCTCTTATGGATTGAGACAAATTTTTATCATTAGACTTGTTACCCAGATAAAAACCGTCATCTGAAAATATCTTTTCCTGCTATTTCTACTTGAAAAATGCTTCAATAGAGCGACTATTCAAGAATTTTTCAAGCAAAACTATCAGAAAAATCTAAATTTCAGCTAACTATTTCTATCTGAGGAACAAGTCTATTTTAAAATGCTTGTAGCATTCTGAATTTGAGTGCAAAAATAGGGAAATTTAAATAAAAAGGAAGAGAGTTTCTTAATTGTTCTTCTTTCCTTTTTTGAGTAATATTTGATTTGGAAATCGGACGCTAAATGCACTCAATAAATGATTTTATATACGGAATAAATTTATTCTGGTTCAAATATTTTGTGAATTTCTATCTAAACCTAATTAAGTTATACTCATTAAACGATTTATTTTATCAATGGAATTTGAAGTTTGATGGTTTAAAGTATTGATAAACAGTGGTTTAATTAGACTTGCTAAATTGTAGAATAAGTTTTAATCGAATTTTTCTTTTATATTTTTAATTCTATTGGTGACAAGTTATTTTTTTCTTATATTTGCGATATACTTACATGGATATCGTGTAGAATATTTAACTTAAAACATTCTTCCCTATAAAACTAAAGAATTAACAGTCGGGTGATTTCTTACAAGAGTGAAGCAATTAATTTGCTTCGCTCTTTGTTTTTTATAGCATATAGATTAAATCTGATTACTCGCCTATGAAAAATGGACGTTCATCTAAGCAATTCTTTTCATTCTATTTGCATTCCTATCTTTATGTCGTAAAATTGCAGCTCATCTAATATCAAACTATGCTCACATTTTTTAAAGTCATTCAAGAAAATTTTAGACAAGCATATTATGCTCTAATTTCTAATAAACTGAGAAGTTTTCTCTCTTTGTTAGGTATCTCTATTGGAATATTTTGCATTATTGGGGTACAAGCAGGTGTTGACTCTTTGGAAAATGAAATTAGAGGAAGCTTTGATAAATTAGGAAATGATGTCCTATACGTGCAAGTCTTTCCATGGAATGAAGACCCCGGTTTGAATTATTGGAAATATGCCCAAAGACCAGTTCCTTCCCTAAAAAATTATGAAGATATTCGTAGTAATGTGAAATCTGCGGAGTCTGCTGCGCTTGAGGTGTATCTAGGTAATAAGACAATCAAATACCGTAATAGTAATGTACAACAAGTAAGTGTGGTCGCTGCTACAGAAGAATACAGTAATCTTTTTTCATTTGAATATGAAAAAGGTCGTTGGTACAATTCGATGGAATACAATAAAGGTGCAAACAAAATAATAATGGGCTACAAGGTGGCAGAGTCACTTTTTGGTAGTATTGACCCAATAGGTAGAGATGTAAAATTAATGGGAGTCAAGGCGGAAGTTATTGGTGTACTAGAAGAAGAAGGTGAGTCTATGGTTCAGATTGGTAATATGGACGAACGCGTCATTGTGTCTTACGAAATGGCGAAAAAAATTGCAAATGTAAAGTCGAAGTATGGTTTTGGGACGATTTTGGCCGTTAAAGCTAAGGACGGCGTTCCTTCAAAACAATTAAAAGATGATTTGACTGGCGCCTTACGTGTTAGTCGTAAGTTGCGTCCTCGTGAAGGGAATAATTTTGCAATTAATAGTGTTTCGATTATTGCTAGCGCATTGGATAGTTTCTTTGCTTCTATGAATATTGCATCGCTGATTATTGGCGGATTTGCGATATTTGTAGGAATGTTTAGTGTAGCAAATATCATGTTTGTCTCGGTTAAAGAACGTACAAGTATCATTGGTATCAAAAAAGCATTAGGAGCAAAAAAATCGGTTATTCTTACTGAGTTTTTAATAGAAGCCATTCTTCTTTGTATTTTTGGTGGATTGGTAGGCTTGTTTTTGGTTTATATTACTCTACAATTGTTGTCTTCCAATATGCCCTATCCACTTTATTTAGCACCAGATAATATTGTTTTTGGGATTACTTTATCGGTGATAATCGGCATTATTGCTGGGGTTATTCCAGCATGGCAAGCTGCAAATATGGATCCCGTCGAAGCAATGCGTGCATAAAATATTTGCCAGAAAATTTAAAAACTTCCTTTTTGGGTTTACCTTTGGGGCTGAGAGTGCTAGAGTTGTGGGTTTAGAGTTGAAAAAATCTTCCTTATTCATTAGAAGAGGAATTAGTCAAAACTCGTAACTCCCAATTTTATAAGTTCTCAGCCCCAAACCTTTCATAGCAAAACAAACTAAAATTTATATCCAAATATGGGTTGGTTCAAACGCTTAAAAGACGGAATTCAGACAGCTACACAGCATAAGAAAGAGGCGCCAGATGGCTTGTGGTACAAGTGTAAGAATTGTGGTGAAACGAGTACTATGAAAGACATGAGAGACAATGTCTTGAAGTGTCCAAAGTGTAATTATCACACGCGTATCGGCTCGCACGATTACTTTGATTTGATTTTTGACGGAAAATATACTGAGTTGTTTTTGGAGTTACGCTCTAAGGATTTTTTGGGTTTCAGTGACTTGAAAGATTATAAAGATCGCCTAAAAAGAGCTGATAAGAAAACAGATTTGCCTGATGCAATATCTGTAGCACATGGAAAAGTACGTAAACGTCCATTAGTCATCGCTGCTATGGATTTTAGCTACATTGGAGGCTCAATGGGGTCTGTAGTAGGGGAAAAAATTGCACGTGCAATTGATTTCGCTGAAGAAAATCGTATTCCGATGCTTTTGATTTCAAAATCAGGTGGAGCACGTATGATGGAGTCTGCATTTTCTTTGATGCAAATGGCAAAAACATCTGCTCGATTGGCACGTATGGCAAAAGCTGGAGTTCCTTATTTCAGTATGATGACAGACCCAACGACAGGAGGGGTGACGGCTTCTTTTGCAATGCTGGGAGACTTGAATTTTGCAGAACCAGAAGCTCTCATCGGCTTTGCAGGACCACGTGTAATCAAAGAAACAATTAAAAAAGATTTACCAGAAGGTTTCCAAACTTCTGAATTTCTTTTAGAGCATGGGTTCTTAGATTTTATTGTGGATAGAGGAGATTTGAAAGAAAAGATTGGTGATATTTTGCTTCTATTTAGTGGGGCAGAGGCAGTAGCGTAGGTGCATACATATTCAATAAGTAAATAGAAAAGGGAGCGATTTTATCGCTCCTTTTTTTATGCATTGAATTGTGATTTTGTAATGATAGAAAGAATTTTTTTGACTTTAAAGTAGGTCTTTTAGATTGTGAATTGTCTTTAGTTTGAATTGAAATTAAGTTTAGAACACTAAAACTAAATCTTTACAGTAATGAGAACATTAAAATTGAAAATACAATACTTCCTTATTTCTACAGTCACAATACTTTTGTTTAGTGCTTGTAATAAAGATGGTGATACAGTGACCGTAGATGACATTGTGTTTGATGATGCAGATTTTGCAGCTACGGATTGGACAGAGGAAACGCATAGTAATGATGCTGACCCAAATTTTGAGGAGGTATTTAATGACAATGAGGTAAAAAGACTCGACATTGTTATTCCAGAAGATAGATGGGATATTATGTTAGATGATATGACCAATTTATATGGAAGTTTTGGGGCAGGAGGAAATACAGGAGGTGGGAGTTTTGCAGATGAAAATCCAATTTTTGTCCCTGCTAGTGTATTTTATGAAGGGAAGGAATGGTATCGTGTAGGGGTTCGTTTTAAGGGGAATTCAAGTTTGCAATCAACTTGGAAAAGTGGAAATTTAAAATTGTCATTTAAATTAGATTTTGATGAATTTGAAGATGAATACCCGCAGATTGATAATCAACGTTTTTACGGTTTTAAGAAATTTAGCCTCAAAAATAACTTTGACGATAAATCCTTCCTAAGAGAAAAGCTTGCAACAGATGTATTTAGAAATGCTGGTTTAGCGGGTGCGCATACTGCATTTTATGAAGTCTATGTTGACAACGGTTCTGGGGCAACTTATTTTGGATTATATACCTTGTCTGAAGAGGTAGATGATACGGTGACGGATACACAATTTTCTGATGATGATGGTAATTTATACAAACCTGATGGAGATGCGGCAAGCTTTGCTGCTGGTACTTATGATGAGGGCGAATATGGAAAAGAAAATAATGAAGAAGAGGCAGATTTTATGGATGTAGCTAATTTATTGGCAATTTTACATGATGATATTAGGACTACAGATGCAGCTGCTTGGAGAGCAAATTTGGATAATATTTTTGATACGGATATCTTTTTAAAATACTTGGCTGTCAACACAGTCATCCAAAACTGGGATACCTACGGAAAAATGACACATAACTATTTCTTATACAACAGCCCCGCAACAGACAAATTAACTTGGATTCCATGGGATAATAATGAAGCATTACAGGAAGGAAAACAAGGCGGTTCTTTGTCTCTTAATTTTTCCGAATTAAACCCTGCTTCTTGGCCATTGATTGGTTATTTGTATCAAGATGAAGTCTATCGAGCTAAATATGATGCTTATTTACAAGAAGTCATTGACGGACCTTTTAACGTAAACACGATGCAATCAAGTTATTCTTCATACGCCGCAATGATAGAACCTTTTGTAAATGCGGAACAAGATGGATATACATTTTTGAATAGTAGCGCTGACTTCCAATCAGCTATCAATAGTTTGAATACACATGTTTCTGCACGAAGAGTAGCTGTCGAAAACTATCTAGAATAAAGTCTATTGTAAAACAAAAAAAATCCTTCGATAAATTTATCTTATCGAAGGATTTTTTTGTTGTATTTGGATTAGACTTGTTACACAGAAAAAGATATTTTCAGATGACGGTTTCTATCTGGGCAACAAGTCTATTATCTAACTAGAGTAACATCTCCAATCTCCGTTATAAGTTCATTACCAATACTGACTTCCATTACATAACCTAATACATCTGCTGGGAAAGGTTTTCCGTCTACATTACCGTCCCAATTTTGATTGCCTTCGTACACCAACTGTCCCCAACGACTATATATTTTTAAAGAGAACGTAATATTTTGGGACTCAGTAACCAAACCAAAACTGTCGTTTACATTATCATTATTAGGAGTAAAAATATTTGGAATATCATAATCTAAGCACTCTGTAAGCTCTACTTCTGCTGTTGCCGTACAGTTAAATTCATTAGTAAGGGTTACGGAAAAAGTCCCCGCTTCTTCTAATGAAATAGAGTTGCTTTGCTCATTATTTGACCACAAAACTGACTCATTTTCAGCAGGAGAGACACTCAAAGTAACACTCTCAGAACAAAACTCTAAACTACTTGCTTGAATTTCTGCTGTTGGATAACCTGCAGATAAAAATTCATAATCCTGTGAAACCAAACAATCAAAATCATTGCTAACGACCACAGTTCCTGTTCCTTCTGACAAATTGGTAAAAGTATTTTCTGATTGAAATGTAACACCTCCATCAATACTATAAGAGTAAGGCATACTTCCTCCAGTTACATTTATGGAAATTGAACCGTCTTGGATTTCATTGTTTTCATCACACAATTCAGGAGTGATTTCAATACTTTCGATTTGGTGGACATCTTCAGAGTTTATTTCATATGTCCTAACTGATTGACAGCCATTATCATCTGTTATCGTAAGACTGTAACTTCCTTCTGCTAAAAAGAGAACTGTGCTAGTATTAGCTCCATTACTCCATTCATAAGAATAAGGTTCTGCTCCATTTTCCCCAACCACCTCAAGACTTCCAGTCTGTTGTGTACAATCAATATTAGTCTGAGAAATCAAACTCTGTTCTACTTTAGGTAAAATTTCGATAGTAATTTCATCAGAATATTCACATTCTAAATCTCCGAGAGTATACGTAACCGTATGTAAGCCAACTTCTAAATCCAAAGGATTTACTTGCCCATTTACATTGGCTGCACCTGTCCATGCGCCCCCTGCTAAGTTGGCAGTAAGAGTCTGTAGTCCGTCACTGACACAGATAGGAGGAATTTCATTTATCGCAACACTTTCTAGTTCACCAGTGTCATAGAGGCAGATGCGCTGCTCATTAACTGCACCTCCTGTACTTCCTGTATAACCATAATATACCTCAACTCCAGGAGGGAAAAGAGCTGAAATATCGCCATTATAAGTTATGACATCATCAGAAAGAGTCGCTTCAAAAATAGGCACCGCTGGGTCCCACATTATTGTAAAACAGTGCTCTTGATTGTTTTCAATATTAGGTAAAATGACCAAAGGAGCAAGAACTTCAGGAGCATCATGATTTGGGACACCGTTAGACATAATAGCCATGTGGTCTTCGAAAGGGTCGCCTAAATCTAAATTTTGCCAAGTATCGAATTCTACGATAAGAGAAGGAGTGATTCCCTCATATCCAATTCCGCCACCTGATGCGCCTTGGATTAATGGGTCTGTAGCGAGAATGAAGGTCATCCCGTCCGCCCCAGCATCATCCGCTCCAAAAAACATCGTTCCAGAGAAAGAAAATGGCTGTGATAAATCTAATGGCTCATTAAAAAATGCAGAACCAACTTGAGTCATCGTTGCTGGCGTTACTCGAATACAAGACTCATTTAATTGAACAGCAGAACCATTGGTTGTATATTGCGCAGAGATAGAAGAAATGGCACAAAGCGTTAAGAAAAGAGATAGTATTTTTTTCATTTTTTTTGGTATTCTGTTTAGAAAGCACCAATGTACAAATAACTTACTGTATTTTTAACACTAAGCGGTGCAAAAAAATGACAATTAACAATCCTAAAGAGTATATTTGATTATGTGAATTTACACTTTTTTACATTTTTTAAAAGGTGTTTTACATTTAATTATTGACAAATAGAAGCATCAAAACTATCTTTGTTATAAGTTATTTTTTAGACGACCCTTAACTCAAATTATAAATATTTATTGATGAAAAATATTCTAACATTAATTCTGGTTCTTGTTTCTATTACTGGGTTTACTCAAGACAGTTCTATTCGTGAATTTCATTTTGAAGTGAATAAAGTCTTGCCCTATATCAATGTGAATGTAGAGCAGCTTAAAAATGCGAATAGCTTAATTGATTTAGATAAAAATTATAAGGAGGAGTGGATAAGAGAATATATTTCTGTTGAAATTTTGACAATTAATAATGGTAAATCAAAGAAGGCTTTAAGCAAAGACAACGTTTTAAGTGAGGAACAAAAGAAGAATATGATGAGCGCTGATGCAGGTTCGGAAATAGCCATAAATGTACACTACATGCCTGAAAATGACTTAAGCCAGAATGAAGTTCAATTGATTGATTTTAAATTTATAACGAACCCTCTTTTTGATGCTTCTTTTATTGGCGGAAGTCAAAAAATGCTAATGTATTTGAAAGAAAACGCGGTTGACAAAATACCTGCCGAGACTTATCAAGGATATGATATTGCCGCTGTAAAATTTACGGTTAATGAAGAAGGAGAAATAACTAAAGTCAATATTTTTGACACAAGTGGATTTGGAATAAGTCAAAATAGTACCATAGACGATTTATTACTAGAAACACTTAGTAAAATGCCATGTTGGAAACCTGCTGAATACGCCGACGGCACGAAAACCGAGCAAGAATTTGTATTTACTGTCGGCAATCATGAAAATTGTATAATTCCACTTTTGAGCATTCGGGAATATTGATTAGACTTGTTACCTTTATAAAAGGCATTTTCAGAAGAGTATTTTATAAGGGTAACAAGTCTATTTAGTTTCCTGCATGCCTTTTTCATTTTTGATAAACAAAAACACCCGAATCTTCACGCAAAAGATTCGGGTGTTTTACTGAAAGTCTCAATTCTTTATGACATCCCCAATAAAAAGAAAGTACCAGAAACTTGATACCCTGTCATACCTGCAGGAACAGGCTCTTCAGAAGATGTCTTTTGACG
Organism: uncultured Saprospiraceae bacterium; assembly: GCA_964595615.1. Classification (GTDB taxonomy): domain Bacteria; phylum Bacteroidota; class Bacteroidia; order Chitinophagales; family Saprospiraceae; genus JAHDCG01. The sequence continues at coordinate 13,652 of CAZQTE010000034.1, read as the reverse complement.
TATGATACGATAAACACCTTGATAAGTTTGTCCGTCTTTTGCGGTGAGAGTTGCTTGTTTGCCACCAATAGAATCATTGATAGAAAATATTAACATGTACCCTGTTTTACCAAATTTAGGACGCTCTAAAAATGCTGCCGCTTGTATACAATCTGTCATACCCAAAGAGCGAATAGGGTCTGTAAACTTTACACCTTTAGGTTTAATTTGGTCGTATGAATCTGGAATATCACTTTTTTTAACAGTGTCGCTATGTTTACCATCTACCGTTCCGTCAGAAACAATAATCATTAAATCGTCCCCAGAAGGACTAAACTGCGCTTGTGCGGATGTAAAAACAAGTAAGGCAAAGCAAAAAGTTAGTAGAAATCTCATGTTTCTTTTTTTATGGATTAAAATTTATCATTCCTTAAGTAAAAGTAATTCAATAACTTGAGCCATTATACTTGTTCTTTTTCCTTCTAAAAAACATCCCGACCTATCGGCACGGGACAGGCTAAAAAAGTAGTTCCGTAGCCCTGCTATGCAACGATTTTTTGAATTTCTTAGAAGAAAAAATTACTACGCATTATGGCTCAATTTATTAAATCACTTTTACTAACTAATCTCTTATCAAGGATTTAATTTTAGAAATAAAACCAGTTTTTTTATTTGAATGTTCGGCTTCGTTAAGCAAAAGTAGCAACAAAAATTAAAATAAACTGAAAAATCATCGTTCCGTCAATCAATCCTGTAAAATAATAATCATTTCTGACTGTATCACATTTTTGTATTAGTTGATTTGTTGTCCCGCAAGACATAGCCATTGCAATGAAAGTAGACATAGAAGTATTATCTAAAAAGAAATTAATCGCAGCCATCACCAATACTACAAATAGCACAATGCTTGCAAGTTTCTTTGTTTTACTTATGCCAATCTGAGAAGGAATTGTCTCTACACCTGTATGTCCGTCCACCTTTAAATCTCGAATATCAAAAGGTAAGGTTATTGCAAAAATAAACAACATTCTCTCCAAAAATAATAGAATAGTAGTGCTATTATCTATTCCCAGTTTGCCCGCGTCTAAAACAGGCAAAATGACTGTAATCCAAGCCCAAACAATTGCAATCAGATAAATTTTAAGATGATTTAAATCTCTCAAACGCCTTTTTCCTCCTAATATTGGGATAACATAACCCAAAGATATTATTCCCGGTAAAACTAAAGCGATTTGCATTTTTAAACTCAAATAAAAGAAACAAATGACTGCACCAATACCTCCAATCGCAGCATAAAATAAGATATGCTTTTTAAATTTTTCGATAACAGAATATCGACCTGTATCTGTGAAAATACGAACTTTTTTTAAACCAATATATCTGTGGATAGCATATATCATTAGAGTAGAAAAACCAACTAAAGCAAGGTAAGGTGTCCATGAAATCTCACCCGATAAAAGGAATTGTGTTTGGACGGTCATTGCCACAGCACATAAAGCAATCCAAAAATTTCCATATAATACTAAATCAATAATCGGTTTTAAATATTTCATTGTTAAATTTGTGAAGTCAGAATATGAAAATGTTTGGAAGATAAATTGAAAGATTAAATTCTTTATTTTTTAGAATATTAAAATATTCTTCTATGTTTGTTGTTCCAAAAACTACACAGGATTAAGCAATTCTAATTTTCTTACCTGTACAATATTAAATTTACTCTTTTCTAAAGTATTGATTTAGAACACATTATGACATAGCAAGTTTCATCTGCTATTCTTATTTTTATTGTAGTAATGTTTAACCGTGTTTGTAATTTTGAATCTTGTTGTTTTGACGGGAAATGCTCTAGTTCGTCTAGTAAACCGCTACGCCCCATTACTGACGAAGGTAAAACAAAATCCAAATATCCCAAGTTCCTCCACTTCCATTTTACAGAAAAAAGTCTCTAATAAAATTTAGTTAAACCCAGATAACTTCTCAGCTATTTAGAAAAAATCAAGTGTGATTTTTGTTATTAGAAATTATGAAGAGTTTTTATTTGTAATTCTCTTATTTGGTATTATTTTAGTGAAGCTTGTGTATCGAGAGATAGAAATTAATTGGGCTAATATATTTTTAAACCCAGAGTGATTACATAAATGATACAAGCATTTACTGACAAATATTTAGTAAACGATAAGCTTAAAGAAGTGCCATATATTCATTCAAAGGCAAGAGTCTTAGCTTATGTGCACCTCTTTGCATTCTCCCTAGGTATTTTCTTTTATCTTACTTCCTTTTTTATTACAAATGGAGATACAATACCTCTAATTTGGGGGAGTGCTTTGATTTTTCTTCTAATGGTTTACTTCAGTAAGAAGGGAAATCTGGTGATTTCTGGTAACTTTTTGGCTGGAATTGTATTTTGTGTTTTATTTTCAACGGTTGACTCTACAGGAGGTATTTATTCTGATAACCTTCTTTGGATGCTTTTAGCACCTTTGATTGCTTTACTTTTTGCAAGTCGGGCATCTGGTATTTTTTGGACTTTAGCATTAAGTAGTGCTACTGTCTATTTGTATTTTGAAGAGATTAAAAATGTTGAAAACGGAAGAGAGTTTTCATTGCTTTTTGAAACTGAATATTATCTCTTTAGCTATATAGCTTTATTTATTGCCATAGTTTGTATTGTCCATATTTTTGAAAAAGGACGTGAAGAAATTATTGCAATATTAGTTGGGAAAAATAAAGAATTGATAGAGAATAGAGTAAAATTGAGAACTCAAAGAGACCAGCTCATTCAGCAGAAAAAAGAATTGGAAATACTGAGTCAAGAGTTAAAAAACTCCAATGCCGACTTGGATAGTTTTGCTCAAGCAGCTTCACACGATATGAAGCAACCGCTTCGCATGATTAAATCTTATATAAAATTAATATCTAGAGATGAAAATATCAAATTAAAGGGTTCGACACTAGAATACATGAACTATGTGATAGATGGAGCTGACCGCCTCGAACATTTAATTAAGGATTTACTATCTCTCTCCCAAGTTGGGAAGGAGTCGAATAATCACACCGAAGTTAGTCTTAATGATGTTATCATTATTGTTAAAAATAATTTGTCTGAAGTAATAAAAGAAACTAATGCAGTCGTTCATGTAGAGAACCTACCTGACATTTATGCTTCTAGGTCTTTAATTATTCAACTTTTTCAGAATTTAATATCGAATGGTATAAAATTTCAAAGAGGAGGGACTTTGCCTGTAATCTCTATTAAGGCGGAAATAAAAGAAACGGATGTCATTGTCGAGGTTAAAGATAATGGTATCGGTATTAGTGAAGAGTATCAAGAGAAGGTATTTAATATCTTTGAAAGATTACATACACAAGCTGAATATGATGGTTCTGGAATAGGTTTGCATACTTGTAAGAAGATTATGGATAGTATGGGGAAGAAAATGTGGTTAACATCTAAAGAAGGAGAGGGGACCTCGTTTTATTTGGTTTTGCCTTTGTTACGGTTAAATCAAATGGACAATAAATCTATTTCTGCTGAAAGCTATTCTAGTAAAATGAAAATGAAATAAGGAACGCTGAAAGCCTGATAATCAATTGATTATCAGGCTTTTTAAATTGCTTAGCAAATAGGGCATTACTACCTTATTACAATTCTTTTTCGAGTCTTAACTCCCTCTTTGTTTGTAATTTCAACAAGATAAATTCCTGCTGTTAATCCTGAAAGATTAAGTTTTCCAATCCAAGAATTAGTCAGATAAGATTTCACTTTTAAACCATTTAAAGTGAAGAGATTTATCTCAGAAATCTCTTCATTTGACTCCCAATTTATTTGACCGCTAGTAGGATTGGGAAAAAGCTTAAACACGTTTTTTTGTTCAATATCTTCATTCAACTCCGTTGTATTGGAAATAATGCAATCAGAGATGATGGAGCCATTGATAAAACGAATTTGTGCAGGCAAAGAATTTTCTACAGGATTATTTGGAAAGCCAATAAGAGGAAAAGAACTGTTTGCTTCCTCTAGATAAGTTGGAATTTCAGAAGTGAAAAGTGAAAAATCGAATTCTTCTAAAGTTGCCTCAGGTGTAATGACTCCTAATACGTTATTGCCATATTGAAAATGACCTTCTCCTTCTAGCAACCATATCCAAAAAAACCAGTCGTTTCATTTCCTATGAAGTTGACCGAGTCTGTGACAACTCCACTATTCATAATGAAACCATAACCTTCTGCGCGATTTCTTAAAAAAGTATTTCGGGGTCCGTTTTTACCATGCGAATCATCGATTACAACGTTATTTACTACATTCCCCTCCATTAAATTTGCAAATACATAATTACCATGTAAAACCAAATCTCCAGCAGCATTAGATGGTAAAGTTGTTCCTGTCCAAAAAGGGTTTGTGCTATAATTATAAGCTAAAACATTACCATTTGTACCTGCTTGAAGGAGCATTGAATGACGTAAACTATCAAAAACATTATTTTCAATCAAACATTCACTAGTCAAAAATTGTAAAGAAACTCCATAAGCTTTTCCGCCGCCGCCATAATTGTGTGCCTTGTGAAAATAATTATCTTGTATTGTCAGGTGAGCAGAGTTAAAAACTGCGATATGAGAAAAATTGCAAAGCTCACTTTCAATATTTTCTATCATACAATTTGTAGAATAATTGAACCGAAAATTAGAGGTCTGACCAGCTGTTTCATCCTTTCTAAGGACTTTAAAGGAACTAAAATGCACTCCTTGACGTGGAATAATTTTTCGAATATAAGACTCCTCTTCAAGCTTGTAATCCAATCTTAATTCTGCATCAATAACTATTAAGTTCTCTTGAATATTAACAATTTGTGCGATTTGACCGACGGAATTTAAAGCCCAGTCAGAGGTAATTAATTCTGAGTCATTCAATGATATCTTTATCCAGTCACCAATTGAAAATTGCTCGACATCTTCAACATAAATACCATTGCTTTTACGATTTGCTGACTCACTCAACAAGGAATACTCTTGTCCTTGTGTACCTCCAACATTAAAAGCATTTCCACCATTTTCTAGGTCGAAAATAAGTGTCGTCTCACAAGAAGACTCACCTCTAATTGATACATTATCAGGAACTTGTATTGTTTGTGTGAAAGTGTATTCTCCCGCAGGAAAATATAATGTGCCGCCCTCTGCAAGTTGGAAAAGAGCGGAACTAACGGCAAAGTCTGGATTGTTATAATTAACACTAAACTCAGCAAAATTGATAATAGTATTACTACTATTTAAAGGTAATGAAATCTTCGTACCCACATTTGACCAATTAGATAATCTATCTAGTGGCAACTCTTGGGCGAAAACTATTTGTATTTGTAGAATAACAAGACATACTACCTGTAGAACTGGAAACTTCATAATTCGAATTTGTAACTATGTGTATAAGGCAGCGATACTTAGGGAGGAAATTAACGCTCTGTTCTTTCTTAAATTGTGATTAGGGAAACAGATTTGTGCATCAATTAATAAGAGAATAGCTTCAATTGATATATTGTTCAGTAATGCTCTTGATGAGGGGGTATTGCATTTAAAATAACACTTACAAAGGTAGTTAGAAAATTCCAATTATGTTTGATGAAATATAGAAATCGCTTTTGGATTTTTGAAATTTTAAATAAAATTAGATACCCATATTCACCATCTCCACCAGATATTTCACAAAGTAGTTTGAAAAGTATGCTAGTTTCATAGACCACAACTAGATTAATATTTACTTTTTTATATTTCATTACTCCCTGATATTTCGACTAGTAGAATAAAAAATTAAAAGTAGTGACAAGTCCTCAATTTTATTCTTCCTTCTCTAAAAAACTTCTCCTGATATACTTACCAATGACCCCTAATTTTTCCCTATCTTCGCCCTCCAATTCAATAAAAACTACGCAGGGTTCTTTGGTGAATGTGGTAAGTACTCGGACATAATTATTTCGATAATTAGAACAGAGGAAATTTTTTGATTGATTTGGCTTTAAAAACCGCCAATACCCTACGGTCTTTAAGGATTTTTAGAGTGAAATCAAGCGGAAAATTGTCCTGTTCTAATATTGTAAATAATTGTGTCCGAGTACTTATATTAGTTTTTCTGAGAAGATTTACTATCAACCAACAACTACCAACTACCAACTTTGATAAAGAATGAGATTAAAAACCTTAGAAATAAAAGGCTTTAAGTCCTTTGCGAACGATACCGTCGTGAATTTCAATAAAGATGTTATTGGGGTTGTCGGACCTAATGGGTCAGGTAAGTCTAATATTGTCGATGCTATTCGTTGGGTATTAGGAGAGCAAAAGAGTAAGGAATTGCGTTTGGATAAAATGACCAGCGTGATTTTTAACGGGACAAAAAAGCGTAAACAAGCTCCTGTTGCTTCCGTTTCTCTGACCTTTGAGAACACTAAAAATCTTCTGCCAACCGAATATCATGTCGTTACTATTACGCGCATGCTTTTCCGCTCTGGTGATAGTGAATACCGCCTAAACAACGTGCCATGTCGTCTTAAAGATATCACTTCTTTGTTTTTAGACACAGGAATCGGGTCGAACAGTTACGCGATTATTGCACTTGGTATGGTCGATGATATTCTGCAAGATAAGGAAAATGCGCGTCGTCGTATGTTTGAGCAAGCAGCGGGTATCAGCAAGTACAAAAAGCGGAAGAAAGAGACGATGTCAAAGCTGAAAAGTACGACTGCGGATTTGGAACGGATTGAGGATTTACTATTCGAGATTGATGGACAATTAAAGACTTTAGAAAAACAAGCGAAACGCGCGAAACGCTATTTTATACTCAAAGAAGAATATAAAACTTTAGCCATTAGTTTGGCAACAAGTAAGGTAAAAACCTTCCGCGATAAGCATAAAGTTATTCAAAAACAACTCACCGAAGAGGAAGATAAATACCGTCAACACGAGATTGACACGCACAATTTGGAAGGAGCATTGGAGCGTGAGCGTAAGGCTAATGTAGACAAGGAGCAAGCTTTAAGTGAGCGTCAACGCCAGTTGAATGCACTTACAGGACGTATTCGTAGTCAGGAGAATGACAAGCGAATGTTGCAACAAAAGATACAGTTCAACGCCTCAAATAAATCCAAATTATCGGAGCAAATTAAGAATGCACAATATCGCATTGAGCAATTGACAGGTGACATAGAGGCTTATCGCGAAAACTTATCAGCAGACAAGCGTCTAGAAGTCGAATTGGAAGATAAATTAACGGAGGTTGAAGACCGTTTAAAAGCTATCCGTTCTAATCATGGTGCTCTGAAATCTGATTTGGACGAAGTAGTTAAGAAACAGCAAACTGTAGAACGCGCGGTTTTTGAATTGGAAAAAGAAAAGGCGATTAATTCCAATCAATTGGAAACTTTAGAGCGTGAAACGGTACGTTCTGACGATGAAAGTAAAAGTCGTCAAGCGGAAATGGAAACATTGCGCAAGGATGTAGAAAAAGCAGAGAAAGACGAAGAATTCCAAATCAAAGTCCTAGAGAAAAAGCAAGCAGAAGAGGAAGAAAGACGCGCAGCTATAGAGACAACTGAAAAGGAATTAGACGAAGCAACAAAGAAATTACAGAAGGCAAATCGGAGTTTAGACTCCAAGCGTAATGAGTACAAATTGACCAAATCGATGGTCGAAAGTATGGAAGGTTTTCCTGAGAGTATTCAGTTTTTGAGTAACAAGAAAAACTGGAAAAATCAAGCGCCACTTTTGTCTGATTTGATATATGTGCAGGAAGATTACCGGGTGGCAATTGAGAATTATCTTGACCCTTACTTAAACTACTATGTGGTCGGTAATTTGGAAGAAGCTTTCATGGCAATTCAGTTGTTGACAAAAGCCCAAAAAGGAAAGGCAAATTTCTTCCTTTTGGATGCTTTTAAAGACTATACGCCACCGATGACATTAGTCCCTGATACGCAGCAAGCCTTTGATTTAATTGAAACAGAAGACCAATATCGTAACTTAGTGAGTTATTTATTGGAGAATGTTTTGGTGACACCAAAAACGGATATTGCGGGCAAATTAGAGCAAGAAAACATCACTTTGTTGAGTAAAAGTGGTCGTTTTATTCAGCGTAAATATAGTGTAGGTGGTGGTTCTGTTGGACTATTTGAAGGAAAGAAAATTGGTCGTAAAAAGAACTTAGAAGTCTTAGAAGTTGCAATTAAAAAAGCAGAAAAAGAAGTCAATAAATTACAGACTGAATTTCATAATCTAAAGAATAAAATCAAGGACTTAAAGTCCAAAGATGCACGCAACGAAATCAGAATGTTGCAGCAGGGATTGAACCATGTTTCGCAGACGAAAGCTGGTTTTGTAGCCCGTCTAGATAACTTTGAAAACTTCATTCGCGAAGCGGAAGGTAAAAGCAAAGAAACCTTTGACCGTATCCAAGAATTAAAAGCGGCAAATGAGGAAATCGAAGGCTTTTTAAGACAAAAGAAGCACGAATTAGAGGAAGCGAAAGAGCAAATTTTGAATACTGATGGCTCTTTTAGTGAAGTCGCAGAGAAATTGAGTAAAGCTTCTACAGCCTTTAATGAAAGCAATATTGAGTTCATTAAGCAACAGAATAAGGTAACGGCAATTCAACGCGAATTGGCATTTAGAGAGAAGCAAGCTGAAGAAACTCAAGCTGCATTATCGCGTGATATTAAGGTTTTGTCAGAAGGTGATAGTGAATTAGACGGAATCAATGAAGAAATCGAACTTATCGAAAAAGCTTTGTTAGTTGGATATGAAGAAAAGAAAGTTTTTGCGGCTAACCTGACAGAAGCTGAGCAATCTTACTTCAAAGCACGCGGCGGTATCAATAAAATCGAAGACGAAATTCGCAAGACTAACCGCGCGCGTACGGACTCTCAAATCCTAGTTAATCAACTAAAAGAAAAATTGAATGACGTTCGTTTCCAATTGCAATCAATAGGAGAGCGCATGCGGATTGAGTTTAACGTCAGTATTAATGAATTATTAAACAAAAAAGAAAGCGACGAAGCTAAAGAGGAAGAAAATAGCGACGGCACGAAGAAAAAAGGCGCACGCGTTCCTATCAATGAACAAGAAGTTCAGTTGAAGGTAGAACGCATGAAAAATCGTCTAGATAATTACGGTGAAATCAACCCAATGGCAGTTCAAGCCTACGATGAAATGAGCGAGCGTTTTGTGAGTATCACGACGCAGCGCGATGACATTACGAAGGCAAAAGACGACTTGATGACTACTATCAAGGAAATCGAAGAAACTGCAACTGAGCAATTTATCGAAGCATTTGACAAAGCGCGTTTGTACTTTATCGATGTATTCCGTAGCTTGTTTACAGCGGATGATAATTGTGATTTGATTTTATTAGACCCTGACAATCCATTAGAGTCAAAAATCGAAATCGTCGCTAAACCAAAAGGTAAACGACCACAATCTATCAGTCAATTATCAGGTGGTGAAAAGACTCTAACCGCAACGGCATTACTTTTTGCCTTGTACTTGTTAAAGCCAGCACCTTTCTGTATTTTTGACGAGGTAGATGCCCCATTAGATGATGCGAATATTGAGAAATTCAATAGAATTATCAAGAAATTTTCGAAAGACTCACAGTTCATCATTGTTACGCACAACAAAGCAACTATGGCTGCCGTAGATATTATTTATGGCGTTTATATGCAGGAACCTGGTGTTAGTTCGGTGACTGCGGTTGACTTTGGGAAGTTTGAGCATTCGGGGATATTTGAGCCTTTGAGTCAGAATTAGGGAAGGGTTTTAAAGGTTGTAGAGTTGTAATGGTTGGTGGGGTTTGGCTTTTGTGTCTTTTGTCTTTAAAAAAAAGCCTTTACAAATTTTGCTCTGTAAATTACACGATTTTCAATGCTAAAAGAATAAGAGAATAATTACGACACATTTACAACCTTTAAAACCCAACAACCTTTACAACCTTTTTTCATGAGAAACACACTATACAAAATACGCGAACGAGGAAAATTTGGCTTCATGGACGCCTCTGGTGAGATTATCATCGAGCCGCAATACTTTGAAGCAGAAGAATTTTATAATGGATTTTCCCGCGTTCAATTCAACAATAAATTAGTGCCTTTGGACTCCTTAGGGCGTTTGTTGATGCGTCATTTATTCTCTTATGTTGGTTTGTTTGAAGAAGAAAGAGCGCGAGTGAAATTGGTACGTAAGTGGGGATTTATTGATACACGAGGAAGTATAGTTGTGGATATTGAGTATGAAGATGCAAGAGATTATAGCGAAGGAGTAGCAGCTGTGAAAGAAGATGGTTTGTATGGTTATATAGATAAATCAGGTTCGTATGTCATTGAGCCTCAGTTTCTTACCGCAGGAGAATTCAAGTCAAAGTTAGCACCTGTTGGTACTCCAGAAGGCTGTGGTTTTATCAATCGTAATGGAGAATTTGTTATCGAGCCACAATTTGAAAGCTGTTTACCTTTCCAAAATGAAGCTGCTGTTTTTATTGAAAATGACCTTTGGGGACTAGTTAATCGACAAGGAGAAGTTATTTTAGAAGCAGAATATGAAGTGATAGACTCTTATACGCCAGGCGAGTTCTTCGATGGTATGGCTTTAATTTTTCAAGATGATAAATTTGGTTTTGTAAATCCGAAAGGGGAGGTAGTCGTCAAGCCGCAATATGATTTTGCTGGTGATTTTGGTGAAGGACTGGCATTAGTGGAGGTAAAAGGAAAGTTTGGCTTTATTGACAAAACAGGCAAAATGGTCATCCAGCCACAATATACTGACGCAGGTGTATTTTCTGAAGGATTAGCACAAGTTGAGATAAATGGAACTTGGGGATTTATTGATACAGACGGACGAAATGTAATCTTACCAAGATTTGAAGAAGTTCTACCATTTAAGAATGACTTAGCATGGGTCAACCAAAATGGAAAATGGTTGTACATTGACCGCTGGGGTGACCTAGTATGGGAAGAAAAGCAATAAATTAGTAAAACTGATTTAATTAACTGATGTTACTTGTTCGACAGCCTGCAGTATAACTAGTATTATGATACCAAGAAAAACCACAAAGAATGTTTAACTCACAAAGCTTTTCCCGCGAGCTAAAAATCCAAAAGCTAAATTACAAATTAGGAGAAGAAATAAATCACGAATTAATTGCCTCTCACCTTTTGAAGTTAAACAAGTTCAATCTAAAAACTTTAAAATCCGACGCTGAAAAAAAAGCCTTTTGGATAAATACTTATAATGGTTTAACAAATTACCTCATCATTGATTTAAAAATAAAAAAGTCAATGAAGGAAAGCACAGATATATTCAAAGGCAAACATATCAAAATAGACAACATTCCTTTCTCTTTAGATGATATTGAACATGGCATTTTACGTAAGAATGCTCGAAAACATCTCTCCGAAAATGACGAAATCTTAAATTATCAAGTCGATAAATTAGATTATCGTATCCACTTTTCTCTTAATTGCGGTGCTGAATCTTGTCCAATGATTGCATTCTATACTACTGAAAATATAGAAGAAGAATTAAGGATGGCTGAGAACTCATTCGTAACCGCTGAATTTGAAATCAACTCACAAACCAAAGAAATAAGATGTTCCTCTCTTTTCGAGTGGTATAAAGATGACTTCGATAAACGCTTTACTGAGAACCCTATTTTTGCTGATTATTCTGTTATTACTAAAGATTATAATTGGAATATTTGATTTGGAATTTCAACATGTGTACTGATTGTTAATTTCTTGAATAATGATTTATTAAAAATAAAATGTGAAGGAAATCTTAATTTTTTTGTGACAATTTTATTTAAACGCGTCAGAAGGTAGAATTTGCACATAAAATTATTATCACTCAAAATTATTTAACACATGGATTTAGCAAATATTGATTTAAGTTCACTTTGGAACACTGTTTTAGCATGGGCTCCGAAATTTGTAGGTGCCATTCTTTTCCTAGTCATAGGTTTTTGGATTGTAGGTATCATTGCTCGCGCGATTGGAAAATCGTTAGAGAAATCAGGAATTGACAAGGATTTGACTCCTTTCTTGAAGTCATTAGTAAGTGTATTGCTAAAAGTATTAGTAGTCCTTTCAGCGGCAGGTGTTCTAGGAATTGAAATTACAGCTTTTGCAGCATTACTTGCTGGTGCTGGTTTGGCGATTGGTGCAGCAATGTCTGGTACTTTGAGTCACTTCGCAGCAGGTGTAATGGTACTTATCTTCAAGCCTTACCGTGTAGGTGACTTAGTAGATATCCAAGGTACTGTTGGTCATGTAGAAGAAATTCAAGTATTCAATACAGTAATCAAATCTTTGGATAACAAAAAAGTTATCATGCCAAATGGTATCGCTACTAGCGGTATTATGACTAACTTATCTTCTAACGGAAAATTGCGTGTTGACTTAAACGTAGCAATGCCATACGAAGAAGATTTTGGTAAAGTTCAAGGTATCATCCAAGGTGCATTGGCGAAAGTATCGTCAAAATTACCTGATACACCGACTATCGAAATCGAGAAGTTTGATGAAAACAATGTTCTTTTGGCTGTGCGTCCATACGCAACTCCAGAAGCTTACTGGGATGTTTACTTCAACTCTTACAAAGAAATTAAGAAAGCGTTTGGTGAAGCAGGTATCGAAGTTGCTTACCCTGCAAGACGTATCAAAAACGTCTAATTTACTACTAGTTAAGATTTAAAGTAGGAGGCCCGAATTCTTTCATAAGAATTCGGGCTCTTTTTTATTGAACTTATCTTACAATAACTAGAGGTAAACTCATCATCCGCATCCCTAATGCTAACTGTAAATAGGTGATTTAGCTAATTTCCTAAATGGAATAAAATCCATTTTCATCTATTTGAATAGAGGAAGGCAGATATTTGTTTTTCTCAAAATACTGATAAATAGCTTCTAAACTCTGCCAAAAAGAGTAATTTGGATTATTTTTATCCTGTTCTTTAAGTTTTAATCTCGTCATTTTGAAAGGAAAAATATGAACTGGAATTTGCTTTTGACCGCCTTCTTTTGCAATACTTGCTAGCAAGTATAATTCGCGAATTTTCTCATCAGTAATCGGAATGCAGCCAACAGTTACACAACCTCCATGTAGAAAAATATCGCTTCCTGGTTTTTCTTTATCTGATAAGATTAAATCAGAAGCATTTGGATAATTCAAACCTAAGGAAAGATGAAATTTACTCTTAGGATTAAAGCGATTGATATGGTAAAATCCTTCGGGTATTTGCAAATCCCCTTCTTTGCGTTTCGGTCCTAACTTGCCACTGCTTTTGCAGAAATCGTAGCTTTTAAAAAGTTGAAATTTAGTATCGTTTTTTGCTTTTGCCCAGGCTTCTAATTTTTGCTCTTGTTTGAAGGCGCGCAGGAATATTCTGACAGTATTAGGCTGAATATCAAAGTTTTGTAGTTCTTTTTTTAAAGATGTATTGTATTGATATTGTGCTAATTCAAAAGGAGGGAGGTCAGGCAATTTTTTATTATTAGGCATTGAACAGGCTTGAAATAGGATGAAAATTATGAAAATTAATTTTTGCATAAAATAATTTTGTTCTTTATGATTTTGGTTGGTAAATCACATGCATGACGCTACTCAAAAGGTGACTCAAAGTCACCATTTGAGTAACTAATGTCAAA
>CAZQTE010000033.1:8765-22907 GCA_964595615.1 uncultured Saprospiraceae bacterium | reverse complement strand
AAGTCATCTAAATCTACAACGGAACATTAATTCAATCTTTTCGTAAATTCAGGCTTTAAAAAGTATAGAAAAAACATCCCACGAAGGATATAGTCTGCATACTTGTCCAACAACCACCAACCGTTCAAACATCATGTCCAAAAAGAAGAATAAGAAGCAAGCGAAAGCTCGTTCACAAAAAATAGTAGAGAAAGCTTTGGCTCCACTTTATCAGCGTCAAATGCCAATAATGACCAAAGCTATTATTGCTTTAGTGATAGCTTTTATAGGTGTTTTCTTATATGCTCCAAGTCATAATTATGACTTCGTTTATGACGATGACGCAGTTATCAAAGATAATCGTTATGTCAAAGCAGGAACAGATGGTTTAGGAAAAATATGGACAACGAGTTATTTCATGGGGATGAATGAATCTATTAATGCTCGTGCATTTCGACCAATTCCTTTGACTACTCTTGCTCTAGAAGTAGAGTTTTTTGACAATAAACCAGCTACAGCCTTTGAACAAAAAAATTGGACACCAAATCCTAAAATCTATCATACAACTAATCTTATTTACTACGGATTAACAGGATTTTTTCTTTTTCTTTTCTTGGCGCGTATGCTAAATGGGTATCACTATTTATTGCCAATTATAATTACTTTACTTTTTATTTTACACCCAATTCACGTCGAAGTTATTGCCAACATCAAAAGTCGAGATACCATGCTAGGCTTTTTGAATTTCGCAATTGCAGCATGGTTTTTATTGAAAAGTATTGATAGTCGAAAGATGACTTATCTCATTCCTTCTCTTCTTTTTTATTTTCTTGCCCTTTTCTCAAAAGAAGAAGTGATTACTTTCTTAGCGATTATTCCTGCAATCTTGTACTTTTTTAGAGAAATGGATTGGAAAAAGATTGTTCTTTATACCACGCCATTTTTAGGAGCTGTTGTCATTTATTTAATGGTTCGCTCAGGTATTGTAGGGGGATTAAATGCAGGGGTTGAATTAAAAATATTAGATAACTCCCTATTAGCGACAAATGGTTTTGCAGAGCGGTCTGCATCAAACTTACAGGTTTTAGGTTATTATTTATTACACACGGTTTTTCCGCATCCATTGATTTCGGACTATTCTTATAGCACTTTGCCTAACATTAATTGGAACACTTGGCAACCTTATGCAGCTTTAGTGGCGAACTTAGGTTTAGTTGCAGCCATGTTTTATGGTTTGCGAAAAAAGGCTTTATACTCTTTTGGAATTCTTTACTATTTCGCAACAGTATCGATTTTCACGAGTTTGATTATCACGAATGTAAGTGCCTACAATGACCGATTTTTATATAGCCCAGTTTTAGGAATTATGTTTGTCATTGGCTGGGGATTGTATAAATTGATGAAAGTAAAAGATGAAGAAGGAAAACTCAGTTTGCCAGTAGGGACTGTCCTTTCAAAAAATATTTTACCAATAGGCATCGCTGCTGTATTATCTATTTTAGGCATTTGGAAAGTAAGTTCTCATTTACCTAAATGGGAAAATCGTTATGTGCTTTTTGAGCATGATATGAAGTTGTGTCCCAATAATGCCCGCCTCTTAAAAAATCATGGAGGCTCTCTTTCTCGTTTGGCTATGAAAGAACCTCGTGGTTCTGAGAAACGTAAGGAATTAGCAAGAGAAGGTGTTGAAGTCTTAACACGTGCACTTGATATTTACGAGCGTATCCCAACTGGCTGGGTACATTTAGCTAATTGTCATACATTCTTAGGTGATTACACAAATGCAGAAGCAGCTTATCGTAAAGCATTGAAGTTTAATCCTGGAAACCATTATGCCACGGTTAACCTTGCGAATATCATGTATCGTCTAGGTAAATACCAAGAGTCTGTAAATATGCTAGAGGCTTTACCGAAGATGTATTTCACAAAAGGAGATTATAATTTGCTCTCTCTTGCACATGAAAAAGCGGGAAATAATGGTAAAGCCGCAGAGTATCGTAAACTTGCTCAGTAAAACTTGAAAATTTGATACTTGCGTATACTATACAATCTGGTCTAGTGTACGGAAGTATCAGACTTTCATTTCCGGAAAGAAATTTGAGTTAAAATTAACTTCACCCTCGATGTAAAACAATAAATACGCATTTGCATTTAAATGAGAAATACTTATTACGATTTTTGTCATAAAATCTTATCGTACTAGACTAAATTGCAAAAATCTGCAATGACTTTCTTATATTTGCAAAATAGAAATGTTACTCTTTTTTAATATTGAGTCTAATCTATTGTATTTAGAATTTTGATATTCAAATTTCTCCTTTGAAAGGACAATTTTGCATATTCCCATGACATAAAAATTTACACACATGCAACTGCGAACTTTACTGTCTGCTGTCTGCCTTTACTTGTCTATAGGTCTGGTTCAAGGCCAAGAATCACGTAACTACGATGGTTCTGAAAATAATCCAACTCATCTTGACTGGGGTGCAGCCCATTCCCAAATGCCACGCTGGTCGCCTGCTGATTTTGCAGACGGTATTTCCACTATTGGTGGAAATGACCGACCAAATCCACGTGCGGTCAGTAATGCTGTTTTCGCACAAGAGGATTTGTTTAATGATCCTCGTAATATGTCTGATTACTGTTGGGTTTGGGGACAATTTATTGACCATGACGTTGTATTGGTTACAGATGCTCAGGATTTCATGTATATTCAGGTACCACAAGGCGACGAATTTTTTGACCCTTGGAATACAGGCGCAGCCTTAATACCAATGCGTAGGTCAGGAGCTATAGAAAATACAGGTACAGATATAGACAATCCTTTACAATATCCCAATGAAATTTCATCATTTATTGATGCCTCAGGTGTTTATGGTTCGGATGAAGAACGAGCAGATTGGTTGAGAACACATTCAGACGGAAAATTGAAAATTTCCACAGGAAATCTTCTTCCATACAACACATTAACAGGAGAATATGAGTCCGTTGTTGACCCCAATGCACCTCACATGGATGACGCTACGGGACAACTCACCAAACTTTTTGTAGCAGGTGATGTACGAGCGAATGAAAATACTGTCCTCGCTTCTTTTCACACTTTAATGGTGCGAGAACACAATCGTTTGTGCGATGAAATTAAAATTGAACACCCAGCTTGGGGAGATGAATTGATTTATCAACACGCACGCCGTATCGTTGGGGGACTCATCGCGACCGTCACCTATGAAGAGTGGTTGCCAGCAATGGGCGTTCACTTGGACGAGTATTTTGGTTATAATGAGAATATAAATCCTGGAGTTTCTAATGTTTTTTCAGCGGCAGCATTCCGTATGGGGCACACTTTGCTATCTGGTACTATCCAGCGTATGGATATGGAAGGTGATACAATCCCACAAGGGAATTTAGCATTAAAAGATGCTTTTTTCCAACCAACAGTCCTTGCCGAAGGCGGAGGTCTTGACCCTATCTTCAAAGGAATGGCAACGCAAGTGCAGCAAGATATGGACGGCAAAGTTATTGACGATGTTCGTAATTTTCTTTTTGGACCTCCTGGTGCTGGTGGATTAGATTTGGCAGCAATAAATATAGCGCGTGGTCGCGAGCGTGGCTTGGCAGACTTTAATACCATTCGTACCTCTTTGGGTTTGGAAGCTTATACTGATTTTGAAGACTTGACAAATGATGATGATTTAGCAAATGTCCTCGCAAATGACTTAGGATACGAGATTGACAATTTGGATGCTTGGGTTGGAATGCTAACAGAGAATCACATGCCAGACGCTCTTTTTGGAGAGACGGTTATGGAGATTATGAAAATTCAATTTACAAATATTAGAGACGGAGATTATTTTTATTATGAAAATGATGATGCTCTCAGTGCGGAGGAAAAAGCAACTATCAAGGCGACAAGTTTACATGACATTGTGATGCGAAACACAAATATTCCAGTTATTCAAGAAGATATTTTCTTCGCAATGCCACATGAGATGTTATGTACGGCAGATGTGGCAGAGGCAAATCTTGGAGGACTGTTACAAACAGATAATGGTCTAGCTATTCCTGATGTTGAAGTTGCGATTACGATAGAAGAAAATGAAAGTTTTGAAGAAGTATTAATAAGTACAGACGCGGGCTTTGTTTTAGAGAATGCTGCAACTTGTAGTGCTTATCAAATTACTCCAAGTAAAAATCTTAATCATAAAAATGGCGTAACAACGGCAGATTTGGTCGCTATTCGTCGTCACATTTTAGGTTTAGAGCCATTTACAACTCCCTATCAAATGATTGCAGCAGATGCGAATGGAAGCAACAGCGTGGCAACTTCTGATATGGTAGAAATTCGTCGCCTTATTTTAAACATCAATCAAGAATTTCCAAATAACACCTCTTGGAAGTTTGTAGATGCAACTTACGAATTCCCTACAGCGCTCAATCCTTGGGAAGAAGATTTTCCTCAAAGCATCACGACAACGACTTTACAGGAAGAATTAATGACAGCAAATTTTGTAGCCATTAAGATTGGAGATGTAAACAATACAGTTGACCCAGATGCATTTAACGATAATGGTAGTGATGAAAGAACAGGAGGTGAGCCTTTTGTCTTCGTTCTTGAAGATGCGCCTTTGAGCGTTGGAAAACAACAAACCGTAAGCTTTAATTCAAAAGAGATTACCAAAATCGAAGGTTTTCAAATGACTCTAAATTACAACACAGAGCATTTAGAATTTGTAGGGTTAAAAAGTGGAGTATTACCTGATTTTGGTCCACAAAACTATCATGTAATGCCAGAAGCTGGTGCGGTAACTTTGAGTTGGAACAGTGATGTGGCATTCAATACAGAAGCAGATTTATTTCAAGTAACTTTCCGCGCAAAACAAAGTTCAAAGACAATGAGCGAAGTTTTGACTGTAAATTCCCGTTATACTCAAGCAGAAGCATATACACGCGGCGAAGACAAAGAAATTAAAGATATTGCAGTACTCTTCAATGGTCTAGACGGTACAATCTTGGTACACAACAAATTTGAGCTATATCAAAATATGCCAAATCCAGTTGTAGATAAAACTGCCTTTGATTTCTATTTACCAAAAGCGGGTACAGCTAAAATAAATTTAACGGACGCCGCAGGTAAGACTCTAAAAATGATAGAGAATGACTTTGCAAAAGGAATGAATACGATATCAATCTCTCGTTCTGAGATAGCTGCGGAAGGCATTATTTTCTACTCTATAGAAACAGAGTTTGGTTTGATAACGAAGCAAATGATAGTTTTGTAGCGCTTAAACACTACTAATCGCAAAAGGAAGCGACATCAAATTTAGTTTTGGTGTCGCTTTTTTATTTGGACAAAAACAAGATATTAAGCGACTTTTTATCACAATAACTCTTCCTTTAAAACTCTCCTAGTCAATAATTCACTTAGTTTAACTTCCAATATGAAATTTTTGTACTATTTTGGGGTCTAAAGTTGAATGTATTACATTCGACTATTATCAAAACAAGTAGAAATACACTTGCCAGCAGGCAAATAACGAGAGTCTAAACTAACATTAAATATTATGGCACAAGCAATTAAACGAAAAGAGATTGGAGGGCATCCAGTTGGATTGTACGTTCTTTTCTTTACAGAATTATGGGAAAGATTTAGTTACTACGGGATGCGCGCTATCCTTGTTTTATTTTTGGTTTCAGCAGTTTCTGGTAATAATCCAGGTTACGGTTGGACAAATGGCGAGGCATTAGCACTCTATGGAACATATACAATGTTGGTTTATGTAGCTTCCATTCCAGGAGGTATTTTAGCAGATAGAATGTTGGGACAAAAGAAAACCGTTATGCTTGGTGGAGCCTTACTTTGTTTTGGGCACTTAATTCTTGCTGTCCAGCAAGAATGGGCATTCTACACGGGTTTAGGACTCATTATCGCAGGTGTTGGTTGTTTGAAACCTAATATCTCAACAATGGTTGGTGGATTGTATGAGCCAGGTGATGACCGTCGGGATAGTGGATTTACTATTTTCTATATTGGTATCAACATTGGAGCATTTTTATCTGCATTAATTGTTGGATATGTAGGAGAAGTACACGGATGGCACTACGGTTTTGGTATTGCAGGTATCGGTATGGTTATCGGACAATTGGTCTATATGTGGGGACAAAAACACTTAGTAGGTGTTGGTGACTTTATCGGTACAGCTGACTCTCCTGATTCAGAGGCATTTAATCGTCCATTAAATAATGTAGAAAAAGACCGTATGTTGGTCATGTTTTTATCCTTCTTATTGATTATTGTTTTCTGGGGAGCATTTGAGCAGGCAGGTGGATTGATGAGTTTATATACAAAGCAAAAAACTGATTTAGCATTAGGAGCATTTATGGTTCCAGCTTCTTGGTTCCAATCAGTCAATGCATTTTTCATCATCACATTAGGTGCGCCAATTGCTGCATTCTGGATTTGGTGGAAGAAAAGTGGAAAAGAAGGATCTTCTCTATTCAAAATGGCATTAGGACTTATTATTATGGGATGTGGCTTTTTGTTCATGTCAAAAGCAAGTACAGAAGTCGTTATGGACGGAGACCAAGTGATACAAAAATCTGCGATGATTTGGTTAGTATTAGCTTATCTATTTCACACAATCGGAGAGCTATGTGCTTCTCCCGTTGCTCTTTCTTTCATTACAAAATTAGCGCCTGTAAAGTATGCTTCTTTGATGATGGGAACTTACTTTGCCGCGACAGGATTAGGAAATAAAGTTGCAGGTTTGGTTGGTGAATACTCTGAGCAAGCAGGTGAATTTCAAATTTTCACAGGTATTGCTATTTTCTGTTCTATCTTCGGTTTAATAGTTTTATTAGGATTAAAACCATTGAAGAGATTAACACACGGTGCAGAAGATATTAAGTTAGAAAACGCACATTAATTAAAACAAAACGATAAATAAAAATCAGGTGAGAATGTCGTTTCTCATCTGATTTTTAAGTTTTTATTCGGAAATAAAAATGACACAAGAAAAGTTATTGATATTTCTAAATAGACTTTATGAATGAGGTTGAGTGAGATTTGAACGCCGCTATTTTGTTCTTAGTTTTCTTTTTAAAGAAGGATAATTGTTGATACTTTGACTGATTTAAAAGGGAAAATAAGGACAAAAGAGCAAGTTCGAAGCCGCTCAAATCTCATTCATAAAGTCTAATAGACCACTAAACACAATTTAAGCATGTCAACAGATATTCAAAATCTCTTTAAAGACAAAGTTCTTGGGCATCCTGCTGGACTTTTCGTCTTGTTCTTTACCGAAATGTGGGAACGCTTTTCTTTCTACGGAATGCGCGTTTTACTCATCAACTTTTTAACAATGGCAGCTGTCGGTTACAATCCTGGTTGGGAATGGACGGCAGAAAATGCAGGAGCACTCTTTGGTACTTATGCCATGCTCTTGTACATCACGCCAATTATCGGAGGTATTATCGCCGATAAGATAACAGGTTATCGAGTCGCCGTCGTCATTGGTGCGCTCATTATGACCTTAGGGCATGCTTCGATGGCATTTGAAACAGAGTTCTCTATGTATATGGGTTTAGTTCTGCTTGTTATTGGTACAGGCTTTTTTAAACCTAATATTACTTCCATTATCTCTGAAATGTATAAGGAAGCACCAGAGAAAAAAGATGGTGCTTATACCATTTTCTATATGGGGGTAAATGCAGGTGCATTCTTTGGAATGATGTTGTGTGGATACTTAGCTGAGAAAATTGGTTGGTCTTGGGGATTTGGTTTAGCGGGTATTTTTATGCTTTTTGGTACACTTCAATTTTGGTGGTCAAAAGAGCTTTTTGGCGGTATTGGTGGTACCGTACAAGAGCGTAAAGATGCAGCTGCAGCAGGTCCTGTTGATCCTGAGCCATTGAATCCATTCACGACTGTTGATAAAGTTTTAATTGCAATTTGTTCTGTTATCGGATTAGGATATGCAATCAATGACCCAATGTCAAAAATTGCAGGAATTGATATGTTTTCAGGATTAGAAATGGGCGGATTAGAAGGGCAATATGTTGCTGTTTTATTTGCTTTAGTTCTATTCTTATACCTAACGATTGGGCGAATTATGCGCTACACTAAAGTAGTGCGTGACCGTATGATTGCGTTTATTATCTTCGCTTTCTTCACTGTTTTCTTTTGGATGAGTTTTGAGCAAGGTGCGACTTCATTGATTCTTTTTGCCCGTGATAGTGTGGATAGAGTTATGACTGGTGGTGCAGCGACGCTATTTAATATTGTCAATGCATTATTAACGATTGTGCCTTTAGCTATTATTACTTGGGTTTTATATTTATTGTGGAAAAAAACATATAGCAAAATCGCGGGTTCAAATATCGTTTTGGCAGTTTGTTTTCTTTTGATGTGGGGATTAGTAGGTTGGATGTTGAATCGGGATTTTAACACAACTTCATACGGAGTCACTTACTCTGCTATCGAAACCCAAAGTACAGATGCAGAAGGCAACACTACAACTATTTACACACCAGTAACAGAAGCTACTAAAACTTCTGCTTCTGATAAAATAGTACAACGTACAACGAAAATTGCAGAACCTGTAAGCTTTGCTGTAGGTGATAAAATGCAGATAATTCATAAAGATAATGATAAGTCAGAGTTCGCTTATTTAGGTGCAGAGCGTTTAACTTTAGCCCGCGAAAATGGAACAGCGCAAGGTCGTGATAATGGTATTATCGAAGCAACTGTTTCTGAAATAAAAGAGAATGAAGTTGAAATCACCGTCTCTTGGTTCAGTATCCTAAACTCATTTTTCATCATTGTTTTTGCTTCTTTCTTCTCTAAATGGTGGGAAAGTAAATACAATCCTTCTGCGGCTACGAAATACGCACTTGGTCTTATCATTATGGGGATTGGCTTTGGTTTATTAGCATTTGGTTCAGCTGGTATCGAAGGCGGTATGAAAGTAAGTATGATGTGGCTTGTTTTTGCTTATTTATTCCATACTTTGGGTGAGTTGTGCTTATCGCCAGTTGGACTCTCTTATGTGAGTAAATTAGTTCCTGGACGTATGATTGCCCTGATGTTTGGTATGTGGTATTTAGCTATCGCCATTGGAAATAAATTAGCAGCCGTCTTAGGTGGTCAGATTGAAAATATCACAGAACAGTACGATTTATCTACTTTCTTCTTGATATTTACAATTGTACCATTTGTGGCTGGTGCTTTGATTTTCTTATTAAATCCTGTGTTGAAAAAATTGATGCACGGAGTAAAATAGGACGGAAGTACGAGGTACGATTTACGAAGTACGACTGCTTACTTTTAGAGCGATTAGTACTTTATGAAATTAAAAATCCCGCTGCACATTCGCGCAGCGGGATTTTTTTAGCAATTCACTCATTTATTGGTTAGCAAACCAAATAGCATAAGCACGAGTAATCAAATAATTTTTACTCTTTTTGTCAGTCGCAGTAAGGTCGCAAAAAGGATATTGAGAACTATTTCTACCAGATTTTCCAAATGCAATAATACCATAATGCTCATCTTCGTCTTCTAGTGCAAATATCTTGAATTTTGTTCCCATAGAACGTCCTTCGCTAACAACTGTTTCAAAAGGAAATTCTAAGTTTTCTTCTAAATAGTCATACCAATCAGTTTTATCTGTATCTATCAAAGACATTATTTCCGCTAAAAGTTCCTCTTCAGGACTGCCATTACTGCTTGCTTTCCAAGCATATTTTTGACAAATTTCAAGTCTGATTTTTCTGACCTCTCTTAAACTATCTCTTTCTTTTGCCAACTCAATATCTTCTTTTCCTAAATAAAAATGATTGAAGGAGTCTTCATCTGTTATTCTCAAAGTAGATAAAATGTATTTTAATGGTAATGCCTTCATTGTTAGACTATCCCATTCAATCAAAATCATATCAGAACCGTCATCCTCGGAAATACCAATACGCCCTTGCCAACCAGAGATATCAAAGCCATCAACTTCTATACCTTCCTTTACTTTAACAGCCTGTCCTACTTGTAGTTGTTTATTATTCATTGTTAAACCGTTCATAGTTACCTAAATCACGCTTTCCTCCAACACATCAATAACCGACTTCAAAGCAATAAAAATCGGCTCTCGCCCTTCCTTAGTTACATTGAAATTCTCTTCTCCTTCTTCCTCGTTCTCATCATCTAAGACGATAGCGTCTTCCGCAAAAGCCAATAAATCTTCCTGTGGCGTATCCTCAAAAAAGACATTCAGCTTATCTCTGAAACGGCGCTCTTTAGAAGCATTTAATAAGCCATAATTCTCTTCCTCTGCTTCTCCTAATGCATCTTGGTCAACTAAAGGTAAACCTGGGTTAACATGTTCAGCAGCATTCACAATGACTAAAGTTAAATAGAGCAAATACTCCTTTTCTCCCATAGTCAGCACCTCAAAGTTTTCGGATAATAAGTAAGCTAAAATAGTCGGTTGCGTTTCACGAATCGACTCCATTTCTGTCTCATAATTATCATTTGCCTCTAATGCAGCAACAACTTTATCAATGACTTCTTCTGATACAAATTTCATTTTTGTTTGGTTGGTAGTTGTTGGTTGGTAGTTGGTAGGGCTGCACTAACAACCTCCAACTACCAACTATCAACTATTTTATGCTAAAAGCTGTGTCATGTCGCACTTGCCTTTTACTATGGAAACAACATCATCAATTGAAATACGAGTTTGTTCCATTGTATCGCGGTCGCGCAGAGTTACTGTATTATCTTCTAAAGTATCAAAATCAATTGTCACACAATAAGGTGTTCCGATTGCATCTTGACGACGGTAACGTTTACCGATTTGGTCTTTTTCTTCGTAATAGCAATCCATATGCATTTTCAACATATTAAAAACTTCACGTGCCTTTCCAGTTAATTCTTCCTTATTTTTCAATAATGGCAAAACGGCACATTTAATTGGAGCTAAAGCAGGATGAATTTTTAAGACAACTCGCTGTGAGTCTTTACCATCTGCATCAGGAACAGTTTCTTCTGTATATGCATTTGACATCACAGCCAAAAACATACGGTCACAACCGATAGAAGTCTCAACTACATATGGTACATAGCTTTCTCTATCTTCTGGGTCGAAATATTGTAATTTTTTACCTGATAGTTCTTGGTGACTCGACAAATCAAAGTCTGTACGCGAGTGAATACCTTCCAACTCACGGAAACCAAACGGAAATTCAAACTCAATATCAACCGCAGCATCTGCATAGTGCGCCAAATTGTCATGGTCATGAAAACGCACAGAAGTTTCTGGATGAATAGCGGTATGCCATTTCAAACGCGTTTGTTTCCATTCTTCATACCATTCTTTTTGTGTGCCTGGCTTTACAAAAAATTGCATCTCCATTTGCTCAAATTCACGCATTCTAAAGATGAATTGACGGGCAACGATTTCATTACGAAATGCCTTACCAATCTGCGCAATACCGAAAGGAATCTTTTGACGAGATGTTTTTTGAACATTTAAAAAGTTCACAAAAATACCTTGTGCTGTTTCTGGACGTAAGTAAATTTTACCGTCGTCTCCTGCGACTGCCCCTAATTGCGTGCTGAACATCAAGTTAAATTGACGTACTTCTGTCCAGTTTTTAGAACCACTTTCAGGACAAGCGATTTCTAATTCTTCAATCAATGCTAACAAATCAGCCATGTCCTCTTGACGTAAAGCTTCGTTCATACGCTTTAAATGACCGTCGATTGTCGCTTGACGTTGGAGGATACGACCATTAGTTGAACGAAATTCTTGTTCATCAAAAGCATCACCAAAACGCTTGCGTGCCTTGTCTACATCCTTCTTGATTTTCTTCTCAATCTTTTCCATTGCACCCTCAATCAACTGGTCAGCACGGTAGCGTTTCTTGCTATCCTTGTTATCAATCATGGGGTCATTGAATGCGTCCACGTGACCAGATGCCTTCCATGTCTTAGGATGCATAAAAATAGCAGCATCAATACCCACGATATTTTCGTGCATTTGCACCATTGATTTCCACCAATATTCTTTGATGTTATTTTTGAGCAAAGAGCCGTAAACGCCGTAATCATAAGTTGCCGCTAATCCATCGTAGATTTCACTGGATTGATATACAAAACCATATTCCTTACAGTGTCCTGTTACTTTTTTAAACAAATCGTCTTGAGCCATATTTTTTTAGTTGGAGGTTGGTAGTTGTTAGTTGGAAGGGCACTTCTAACTTTTTAACTGCTAACCTTTAGATTTTATTAGCTTTAATGAATGGGCTATTATCCTACTATTAATCGAAAAATGCAGGAATTAGTTTCCTGTATTTCCGCTAAAAGGTTGCAAAAATAGAAGTACTCTGGCAAAAGCCATGCAAAAAGAGAGAAAATGTTTAAGAAGTAGCGTTTTTAGGAATAGTGTAGAGGTAGATTCAGAATTTTGAGAAAGAGGTTTTGTTCATAGTTTGGACTTTTAAAACCGCATCAATGTTGATATTTTAAGGTTTTTAAAGTGCAAAATATGGACAAAGTATCTTGTCAAAATTTTGAATTTATTTTTTCACTATTCCTTAACCTTTTTTCTTTTTACAGAATAGTATAACCAAGCAGATAATGCCGTTGCAATACCAATAGTAAGTATGAGCAATGGCAATGTTCCAATCCCTTGTAAAGAAAAAACTAGAACAATGAAAAGGAAGTTCACCACAACTAGTAGATAAGTTGCTTGCATGTGTGTCAAGCCTATATCAATCAAAAGGTGGTGAATATGCGTCCTGTCAGGGTCGAAAGGAGAGCGACCTTTTAATGCTCGCATTAGAAAAACTCTCGCCGTATCATAAAGAGGTAAGATTAAAATACCAATCGCTACAGCAGGAACAGACTTCATATAAAAAGGACTATCTAATGGTAAATCTTGATGAAATTCTATGAATTTTATAGTCAAAATAGAACAAACCAATCCCATTAAAAGCGAGCCTGTATCTCCCATAAATATCTTTGCAGGAGAGTAATTATATTTTAAAAAAGCAATTAAAGCACCTGCTAATGAAAAAGCAACAACCGCTAAATCATAGTGAAAAGTAGAGAAAAACCAAGCCCCAAGAGTACCCGAAATCAAGACACCAATACTTCCTGAAAGCCCATTTATCCCGTCTATAAGGTTAAATGCATTAATAATGACCAAGATTGTAAAAATAGAAAGAGGAATAGCTACAAATTCGGGTAAATCTCCTATGCCAAAAAGTCCATAAAAACTCGTAATCTTTACATTGGATTTAAAGACTAAGATAGCCGCCGCGAGAACTTCTCCTATTAATTTATTCCTTGGGGTCATGGGGAGAATATCATCTTTGACTCCAATTAAAAAGATAAGGATAAAAGCACATAAAATATATTGTAAATCGCCAAATATATTGAATGGCGTCCACAAAACTATCGAAAAAATCATCCCCGCAAAAATACCAATACCACCCAATGAAGGCGTACTAACAGTATGAGATCGGCGTTCACCTGGTTCATCCATTAAACGCTTTTCATTAGCTACGTGAATTATAGAAGGAATGGCAAAATATGTCAACGTGAACGCTGTAATAAAAGCCAAGATAATATCGTACATACTTTACAGGAGCTATTTAAATAAATTTATGCTTTGCATAAGAACACAAAGTTAAACGCTTTAACGGTACTTTTAAAATATTGCAGAAAAAATACATATTTCTAAAAGAAATTAAAAAAGTCCATTCCCTCCTTTTCCACTACCGTTCCGTCATTGTTGAAAACTTTTAACATCTTTTAAAAGCATTCTTTTTCTGAATTATGTATCTTCGCATTTGTGAGAAGCTACACATCTCACCAAGCATACAGGAAATAAATTTTGAATGAGAAATGTTGAATTTTGAGTAATCACAACTTACTGATTATCAATATTCTTTTTAGTAAAATTTTTACTTTCTCTTTCAAGACGACTTCTGCTTTGAGAAAATAATAATATTTTCTCGACTATCAATCAACAGCATTCTTTAGAGAAACCAGCCGCAGATACAATTTTATCATTTCACCAAAATGAAATGGATGCTTATGCGCAAATCTCAAAAGCTACTTTTGGACTCCAAAAAATAGCCTAAGTCACGCCGCACAAGCAACGCTATTAGACATTA
>CAZQTE010000033.1:0-8665 GCA_964595615.1 uncultured Saprospiraceae bacterium | reverse complement strand
GAAAAACGTTTTAAATTTCCTTCTTCTGATTTTTACTTTAAGTCTCAGAAAGAAATGGCAGACCTATTTCACGATGTACCAGAAAGTATCGCGAATACCATGGAGGTCTATGATAAAATTGAAGGACTCGAATTAGCACGGGATGTTCTTTTGCCCGAATTCCCAGTACCAGAAGGAATGTCCGAGGATGATTTCTTGCGACAGTTGACTTATGAAGGTGCGAAAAAACGCTATGGTGTTATTTCAGATGTCGTGCGCGAGCGTCTGGATTTTGAATTAGAGGTTATTCGTAAATCTGGTTATCCGGGTTATTTCTTGATTGTTCAAGATTTCACGACGGAGGCGAGACGCATGGGTGTGAGTGTTGGTCCAGGTCGGGGTTCTGCTGCGGGTTCTGCTGTGGCTTATTGTGTCGGAATTACGAATGTTGACCCGATTAAGTACGATTTACTTTTTGAGCGTTTCCTGAATCCTGAACGGGTTTCGATGCCCGATATTGATATTGATTTTGATGATGTTGGTCGAAGCAAAGTTATTGACTACGTATTGGACAAATATGGTCGAAATCAAGTCGCACAGATTATCACTTATGGTGCGAT
Organism: uncultured Saprospiraceae bacterium; assembly: GCA_964595615.1. Classification (GTDB taxonomy): domain Bacteria; phylum Bacteroidota; class Bacteroidia; order Chitinophagales; family Saprospiraceae; genus JAHDCG01. The sequence continues at coordinate 8,066 of CAZQTE010000033.1, read as the reverse complement.
GAAGGCGAAATCTTCTTTACGCGATGTTGGTCGAGTAATGAATGTGCCGCTTTCAGAAGTGGATAGAGTTGCCAAATCGTTTCCTGATAATTTATCTGCCAGTCTAAAAGGCATCCTCGCAGACGGCGATGTTACTCCAAAATTAAAAGCAAAACTTAATTCAGAAGAAAAAGAACAAGCAGTCGCCTTTCGCGCTTTAGCAGCAGGTCAGGATGAAATCGGTCAGATGATTCGGACTGCAAAAAAATTAGAAGGTTCGGTACGTAATACGGGAATTCACGCCTGTGGAGTTGTGATTACACCTGATGATGTGACGAATTATGTTCCTGTTACGGTAGCAAAAGATAGTGACCTTTTAGTCAGTCAGTTTGATAACTCGGTCGCAGAAGACGCGGGTCTTTTGAAAATGGATTTCTTGGGTCTCAAGACTCTAACCATTATCAAAGACGCTTGTCGAATGGTCAAGGAAAACTATGGACTTGACCTCGACCCCGACGAAATGCCACTTGACGATGAAAAGACTTATGAGCTTTTCCAGCGTGGTGAAACGGTTGGTATTTTCCAATATGAGTCGGGCGGTATGCAGAAGCACATGAAGGCGCTTGTTCCGAAGAAATTCGAGGATTTGATTGCGATGAATGCCTTGTATCGTCCTGGTCCGATTGAGTATATCCCTGAATTTATTGAGCGTAGTCACGGTCGTAAGCAAGTTGTTTATGATTTGCCAGATATGGAAGAGTATCTGAAAGAGACATACGGAATTACGGTTTATCAGGAGCAAGTTATGCTTCTTTCGCAAAAATTAGCCAACTTTACTAAAGGTGAGGCAGATATGTTGCGGAAGGCAATGGGTAAGAAGAAGAAGAAGTTGATTGACCAAATGTGGCCGAAATTTAAAGAAGGTTGTGCCGAAAATGGTCATACAGATGTGACGATTGTTGAGAAAATTTGGAAGGATTGGGAAGCATTCGCTTCTTATGCCTTTAACAAATCTCACTCGACTTGTTACGCCTTCGTCGCTTTCCAAACGGCATATTTAAAGGCGCATTATCCCGCCGAATTTATGGCATCAGTGCTGACGCACAATAAGAAAGATATTTCAAAAATCACCTTCTTCCTACGTGAATGTAAGCGTATGGGATTAGACGTACTCGGTCCAGATGTGAATGAGAGTGCCATGGATTTTTCTGTAAATAAAGCAGGACAAGTTCGTTTTGGAATGTCTGCCATTAAAGGTGTGGGTGAAGGTCCAGTAGAAGGAATTTTGGAAGAACGCGCAAATGGACCATTCGTCAATGTATTTGATATGGTGCGTCGTTTGAATTTGCAGACAGTAAATAAACGCGCTATGGAAAGTCTTGCTTTGAGTGGTGCTTTCGACGGCTTTAATCACTTAAAACGTTCTCAATTCTTTAATCCTTCTGAAAAATATGCGACTTTCTTAGAGCACATAATGAAGTACGGTGCAGCTTATCAAAGTCAAAAAGCGTCTGCTATGAACTCGCTTTTTGGAGCGAGTGAAGATGTTTTGAGTCCAGAACCTAATGTGCCTCCAGGCGAAGAGTGGCCTTTGATTGAAAAATTGAATCGGGAGAAAGAAGTAACAGGAATCTATATCAGTGGTCACCCATTGGATGATTATCGTGTAGAGGTAGAAAATTTTGTCTCTTGTGGTTTAGATGATGTTGAAAAATATCAAAAATCAGGAACAGAAATCAAACTCGCTGGTATCGTGACAAGTGCACAGCACCGTATCACTAAAAAAGGTACAGGTTGGGGAATTTTTGTTATTCAAGATTTTAATGATAGCATGGAGTTAGTCCTTTTTGGAGATGATTATATTGATTACAAAGAGCGTTTGAGCTTAAGTCAATGTGTTTTCATTAAAGGTAGTTTCAAGCAACGTTGGAATAGTGAGAATGAATATAATTTCAAATTGAAAGAAGTTAATCTCTTAGAAACGATTGGTAATAAAATGTCAGAAAGTATCACTTTGAATATTCCTCTGGAAAAGTTGACGGAGAAAATGTTGAGTGATATTGAGCTTGTTTTGAAAGACCATAAAGGGAAAAATCCTTTAAAAATGATGCTCATTGATAAGCATAATAAAACACGACTAAATTTTGCTTCTAAGACGCGGAAGGTTGAGGCAGGGCCAGATTTGGCGATGGCTTTGGAGCGAATTGGGGTGGATTATAAGTTGAATTAGTTATTAAGTTATTTGTTGAATGGTTTATTGTGTCAATTCCCGTGGATTAATCAACACAATAAACCATTCAACTTAATCAACTCTAAAAATGAAAACAGTTCCCACCCTAATCATCGGTGCAGGTCCCGCGGGCTTAGCTACAGCAGGTCGCCTTCGCAAAGGAGGACTTGACTTCATCATTTTAGAGCAATCCAATCAAATCGCACACCGCTGGCAGAATCACTACGAACGTTTGCATCTGCATACCGTCAAGAAATTTTCCGCATTACCATTCATACCCTTCCCAAAGGATTATCCTAATTATGTGCCGCGTAAAAAACTCGTTGAGTATTACGAAAATTACGCGCGCGAGATGAAGATTGAACCTGTTTTCAATTCAGATGTAATTTCTGTAAAAAAGGCAGGAACTCAATGGATAAGCAAAACGAAAAAGGGAGATATTTATCAGTCTGAAAATGTTGTTGTTTGTACAGGTTTTAATCGAATCCCTTTTCGTCCTCAATTTGAAAACGAAGAGGCTTACAGAGGGGAAATAATCCACAGTCGCGATTATCGAACAGGAAAAAATTTCAAAGGACAAAAAGTATTAGTCATCGGAATGGGAAATACAGGGGCAGAAATCGCCTTGGATTTGCACGAACAAGGAGCGACTGCTTTTTTATCTGTGCGGGGTGAAGTGAATATTGTACCTCGAGATTTTAATGGTCGATCTATACAAGAGACAAAAGAATTATTAGACTTTTTGCCGACTTTTATCAGTGACCGTCTGGGGAAATTAGTGCAGAAAATAGCCATTGGAAATTTAGAAAAATACGGTATTAAAACGCCAACAATCGCACCTGCAAAACAACTCCGCGAACTTGGAAAAACTCCTGTTCTTGATCTCGGCACAGTTACCGAAATCAAAAACGGAAATATAAAAGTCTTACCAGATGTCCAGCATTTTACAGAGAGTGGCATTACTTTTAAAAATGGGGAGCAACATGAATTTTCGTCCATAATTTTAGCAACGGGCTATCGAGCGAAGGTCGAAGATTTTTTAGAAGAAGATACTAAAGATATTTTCAATGAATTTCAATTGCCAAAACAGCCCGTTTTTGAAGGCGGATTGTATTTTGTTGGTTTTGATGCTTATTCAAGTGGACTTTTGGATAGTATCAAAAAAAACTCCGAAATAGTAGTGAATACTATTTCAGTTTAGACAAGCTCTTAGGAATCTATTATTTTCGCATTCCTTAGATTTATTGCTTCACAATTTTATTTAAACTTACCTGTTCCCCTTGTGAAAAAATCCGAGCTTGGTATATGCCATTTGGTATATTTTGGGTGTTGAAAATTTCTCTTCCTTTGACATTTGTCTTTTGAATTATTCTGCCTGAAAAATCAATTATCTCCACTACAAAGTCTCCCTCTGCATTGATAATAAATTCTCCATTCATCGGATTTGGCGAAATCTTTAAAGCATTACTCAAAGAAATCTTTTCAATAGCAGAAGGCAAATCATCCAAGGTCAATAAGAAAGTTTTATTCGAAATTTCTTGGTCTTCTATCATTCCTCCTGCCAAAATGAACTCGTTATCTGAAACTTTTGCTACACCTCGTAAATCCATTAATTGTGGCATCCAACCAGAAAATTGTTCAATTGCACCCGTTGTAGGATTGTAGATAGAAACTCTATCCAAAGGGGCAACACCTCCAGAACCATTATAGGCAATGCCGTCAAAATTATAGGTTACATCAGAGCCTCCAAACCAAATTGGGCGATTTTGAAAATCACTTGCTCCCATTCGATAACCTTTTGCTAATGAATTGGTTTCAATAGACCAAGTAATATCTGTCGGATTGTCAGGATTGATGTAGCCTTTTCTAAGAGTTGTTGTTGCTGAAAAACTACCTGATATTCTCGCACCTCCTGCATAATAAAGCGTGTCACCGACTATGCTTCCTGAACCTCCAAAGACTTTATAGTTTGTCTGATTTGGTGTGGCTGTTCCTGCTGTCCATTCGTTAGTCATTGGATTATAAATTTGAACTGCCGTCACATTTGTATTATTACTCCAACCTGTGACCATAATAATCAAACTGTCTTTCCAAACAGCTTGAACTTGGTCATCAATAGGAACTAACATTTCTGCACCATCGTCTTCCCATTCATTTGTTTCAGGATTAAAAATATGAATTTTTGCAGAGGAAATTTCATTACAGTTAGGTGATAAATGATAGCCACCCGTTACATAGATTTTATTTTTCACGGTGCTTGCAGCTGCTGCAATTTTACCTCCTAAAGCATCTGGAATATCAGGAATGGCTTCCCAAGTATCATTGCTCACACTATAACGAAAGGAACGTAAATGGTCGCCATCGCAAGACTTTGTTTCGTCAATGCCTGAAAAGGAGTAGATGTAAGTTTCGCCATTGACAGTAGCAGTTGTAACGGCATTATTAGCCACCGCTTCGGGCATATTCGCGAGTTCTGTCCATGTTTGAGCCGATAAATTTCCGGTAAGGAATAATGAAAGTAAGATTAGATAGCGCATGATTTTTATTTTTTATGGGCTAAAGATAATTTTGAAATATGGGACTAATACAAAATAGCCTTGATTATTTGCTGAATTGCAAGTTGTCCCGACTATTTTTGCAAAAAATCTATAAAATGAAGTTATTCCATTTTCTCTTCTTCTTTTTGCTATTTCTGATTGGCTGCCAAAACACAGCCGAAGTCACAAAAGTAGAATCATCCAAACGTGTTATTGATTTGCCGACCAACCGCTATAATGTCGCTTTCTTAATCATGGACGGCGTTTATAACACAGAGTTAACTGCGCCTTATGATATTTTTCAACATACCATTTTCCGTGATAGTATTAAGGCGATGAATACTTTTATGGTAGCGAATACAATGGAGCCTATTACTTCTTTTGAAGGTATGCGCATTTTGCCTGATTTTAATTATTTGACAGATTCTTTACCTCAGATTGATATTCTTGTCGTTCCTTCTGCGGAGCATCATTTAGATTCAGATTTAGAGGATGAAGCAATGCTTGCTTTTATTAAAAAAGTAGATAAAGAAGCTCAATTCATTACTTCACATTGTGATGGTGCATTTGTTTTGGCAAAAGCTGGTTTATTAGCTGGTTCTGTTTCTACTACTTTCCCGAGTGATATTGATGCGATGCGCAAGATGTTTCCAGATTTAGATATTCGTAAAGATGTTCTTTTTGTTCACGACGGAAAATATATAACTTCAGCAGGTGGCGCGAAGTCATTTGAGGCGGCATTATACTTATGTGAGCATTTGTATGGTGCGGAAGTAGCGCGTAGATTGGCGGGCGGTTTGGTGATTGATTGGGATTTGGAAAAAGTGCCACATTTGGTGATTGAGAAATGAAAGAAATCAGAGTTTATTCTCAAAACGTATTTATATAAATTGCCAGATTAAAATTACCTGCTTTTTTCCACGATTAAAAGAGACAAACTACTTACCTTTGCCCCCGATTTCAAGGAATTGAATATTTTGTTTAGACTTTGTTTGACATTTTAGTTATTAGTTACTGGTTATTTTTCATTCCAGAAACGAGAATAACCAATAATTAATAACCAATAACTACTAAGTCTAACTCTTTTATACTAAACGCTCAAGACTTCCTGTCGAAGCAGTCAGCAAAATAAAAACATCCTACTTATGGGTTTACTTACTGTTGGTTCAGTCGCATTTGACGACATTCAAACACCACTTGGTCACGCCGAAAAAATCGTCGGTGGTGCTGCTACTTATATTTCTTTAGCTGCTTCTTACTTCACTAATGATTTGAAACTTGTTTCTGTTATTGGTGGTGATTTTCCGCAGGAAGAATTAGACCATTTAGAGTCTGTTGGTGTGGATTTAGAAGGTTTGCAAATCAAAAAAGATGAAAAGTCTTTCTTTTGGGCAGGTCGTTACCATGATAACATGAACGCGCGCGATACACTCGATACTCAGTTAAATGTATTGGCAGATTTTGACCCTGTTATTCCAAAAAGCTACCGTAACGAAGATTACGTGATGTTGGGTAACTTGACGCCAGCGGTTCAAATGAAAGTTATCGACCAAATGGAAAAGCGTCCAAAGTTAATCGCTTTGGATACGATGAACTTTTGGATGGACATTGCTTGGGATGAGTTAATGGCGGTTGTTGCAAAAATTGATGTGCTTATTATCAATGATGAGGAAGCACGTCAAATGTCTAAAGAGTATTCTTTAGTAAATGCAGCTAAGAAAATCATGGCTCTCGGACCAAAATTCTTAATCATCAAGAAAGGTGAGCATGGTGCATTACTTTTCCACAAAGACGAAATTTTCTTTGCTCCAGCATTGCCTTTAGCAGAGGTTTTTGACCCAACAGGCGCAGGTGATACTTTCGCTGGTGGTTTCATGGGATACATGGCTCAGACAGATGAAGTTACTTTCGAAAACATGAAACGTGCTGTTATTTTCGGTTCAGCATTGGCGTCTTTCTGTGTTGAAAAATTCGGTATCGAACGCTTAAAAGGTTTGTCTAATATGGACATCATCAACCGCGTGGAGCGTTTTGTGAACTTAGTAAGCTTTGATGCAAAATTAGATATATAAATTAGTTGATGGTTGGAAGTTGGTAGTTGGTAGGCACTTTTGACGTGTTCACCGCCTTCCAACTTTCAACTAACAACTTCCAACTATTAAAAAAGAATGGAAGATTTAAAGAAGGCGATTAATGCCGCTTGGGATGATAGAACCTTATTGAAAACAGAGGAAACTCAAGTTGCTATTCGTACAGTTATTGAGCATTTGGATAAAGGTCGTTTGCGTACAGCACAGCCTGATGGCAATGGCGGTTGGGAAGTAAATGATTGGGTGAAGAAAGCTGTAGTTTTGTATTTCCCGATTCAGAAAATGGAGACGATTGAAGTCGGACCATTTGAGTTTCATGATAAAATGTTATTGAAAACAGGTTATGCTGATTTAGGTGTACGTGTTGTTCCTCATGCAATTGCGCGTTATGGTGCATTCTTGGAGAAAGGTGTAATTATGATGCCTTCTTATGTGAATATTGGGGCGCATGTTGGTAGTGGAACTATGGTGGATACTTGGGCTACAGTTGGTTCTTGTGCGCAGATTGGGAAGAATGTACATTTGAGTGGTGGTGTTGGTATCGGTGGTGTATTGGAGCCATTACAAGCAACTCCTACTATCGTTGAAGATAATTGCTTTATTGGCTCTCGTTGTATCATCGTGGAAGGTGTACGTGTGGAAGAAGAAGCGGTGTTGGGAGCGAATGTCGTTTTGACAAAATCTACTCACATTATTGATGTGACGGGAGAAGAGCCTGTTATTTATAAAGGTCGCGTTCCTGCGCGTTCTGTTGTTATTCCAGGTACTTATACAAAGAAATTTGCAGCTGGTGAATACCAAGTTGCTTGTGCATTGATTATTGGTCAACGCAAAGCGAGTACAGATAAGAAGGTTTCGTTAAACAATGTTTTGCGGGATTTTGAAGTGGCAGTTTAATTTTAGTTGACGGTTGGTAGTTGACAGTTGATGGGCTTTCGTCTCTTCAATTTTTACTTAGAAAACTTTGACTTGAATAAAAAAAGGCAGCCGTATTGGCTGCCCTTGATAAATTGACACACTAACTAACACATATTTTTGGAGAGGAAGTAATTGAGTTTGCTTCCTCTTTTTTATTTTTTTGAATTTGTCTGTAGAATTATGGCACTTACCCATACGGGTAAACTGTACCATGCTGAAGGCTGTCGTGCCTTTGGCACTTGTGGGAATGAATTTACGATTGCCACATAGATAATCTGCCTCCCGTTTTCACGGCATTCATCATTTCGGGAT
>CAZQTE010000032.1:13164-22966 GCA_964595615.1 uncultured Saprospiraceae bacterium | reverse complement strand
TACTAAGGTTTTATAATTTCCTGGCTCTGACTAATCTGCCCTTCTTCAACTGACAAAGCATAGACTACAAAACTTGCTAACCAATGTGCTCCTTCGTAATTTTCAGAAGCAATATTAGGCAAAGTAACGCGTAGATGTTCCTCTGCAGCTTTCAATAAAATTTTGCGATATTTATTACGTGCCATTTTCGGCAAAAGTCCATACATAGACCAAGCACGACTCAAGTTTAATCCGTCTAAATGGACAATCTTCGGGTCACTTCGGTCAGAAACTATGGCAGGTCTAGCAACTGATAGAATCTTATCTTTCGGCATAAAATATTTAAACCATTTCTTAAATTGACGCTTCGTCAAAATGCGCTGCATCAAATTTGCTTCTTCCAAACAAGATGACAAAAAATCCTGACCACTTGGCTCCCAATCGGCAGGACAATCATGATCAAAAATAAAATATTTTTTCGCTCGATCCTCTATCATTTCTTGAAATTCTTCAGCGCCTGTTGTATTCGCATAGTCCCAAGCAAATGACAGCCCAAACGCGGTATTAGGATGTACACCTGAACGAATAGGATACTTTAAAACAGGTAGAAAAGTCTCGTATTTGTAAGCTATTTTTTCGGTTAAAGGCATTAAATTATTATACCATTCCTTCCCTTGTACATCTTCCCAAGTGTATAATTCTTCCGCTAATTTTAATAGCCAAGCCCAGCCATAAGTACGCTCCCAACTTTTGCTTTCTTTTTCTATATATTTGACTTCTTCTAAAATATTTTCCTTTGTAATGTTCTCTCCTATTCTTTTTCGAATCTCGCTAGCCTCTGGCATATTCGGAAATTTCTTCAATAATCTTACTAACATCCAATGTCCATGCACGGAAGAATGCCAATCGAAACAACCGTAAAAAGCAGGATGTAAATCTTGAGGTTCTTTAAGTTGAGAATCATTGAGAAGTACTTGATTAAGTTTATTTGGATATTCTTTTTGAATGCAATTTAAAGCTAAGTGGGCAAAATGAGATGCACCAGTTTCGGTAAGAGCAAGATGTCCTGTTTCTGAGAGGTGCAAAAAGGGGTTCTCTCTCTCTTCTTGAGCAAAAAGAGTAGAAAAGGATAAAAATAAGTATGTAAAAATTAATCCAAAAGGATTTCGAAAAATCATTATTAGGTTTTCAAGTTCACCCAGCGTAATAAATAAATTTGACTCTCTCTCTAAAGTCGTACTAAATCACGATAAGACTGCAAGGTAATAATTTTCCAAGTGTGCAGAACTTCTTTTACATCTAAAAAACTTTTTGAGGCAAAAGCTATGAGCTGATAATTTGTATTTTCATGTTCTTTATGGAAGATTTCTGCTCCAAAAAATTCGGGGAATAACTCTTGATTCCGAAACCAAAATTGACGTGTCGCTTTTGACCAGTTATCAAAACCAATTCCTGCATCCAGACACAATTTATCCAAAATATCCACCGAGTTCTTTTCGCTAGTTTCTAAAATAACAGCGTATGTATCATAAGCAGATAAACGAATTTTCTCTAATTCTTCAAATACAGGAACTCGTTTACCTCCTAAGTTTCGATGCGCTATTGGTTGATTATCAATTAAAACAAGTTCTTTATAACGGCGCTCAGAAGATGGCTGAGGAATACTCTCTATCTGTGCACGTGCAGGTCCAATTTGACGCGCCCAAACAATTTCAGGTTTTGTTTTAGGATTGATGCAAATCGGAATAAGTCCTAAATCTAAATTGAGTATTTTATCGTTTTTTCTAAATTCAAAGCCCAGTTGATTCCAAGCTAATCGAGCAGTTTGCCAACGACGTAAAGCCGTTGCGGATGTCGCTAAAATCTGCCAAGCTGTTTTGTCTTCGGGATTGGTTTCGATTGCCTTTTGACTATAATGAAAGGAAGGTTTCCACTCATTACGCTCTCGATAAAAAAGCGAAAGAAAATGATAAGGAAGAGACCAATTTGGAGCTAATCTTACTAATTTCTTATACAATTTCACAGCATTATAGGAGTCGCCAGCTCGGTCGTACGCGAGTGCTTCCTCAAATAATAATTGTATGTTATCAGTATTTTCTTGCACTATTTTCTCTTAGAGAAATCAAACGGGATGACAAATTAATTGTCATCCCGCTTTAATGATTTGGTAATCCAAATATACGAAAAATTATTAACTTATGCTGGACAAAATTAGAGAATTATTCCAATAAGAACTGCCTTATGATAATCAAATCACAAGACAGTTCTTTTTATCGTTGTAGAATTATATCTTAACCTTCTACTACATTACGTCCAATGGAAGAATAACGGAATCCTTTTTCTTCCATTGAAGTCATAGAGTACAAGTTACGTCCGTCAAAAATTACTGGTTCTTTCAACAAGTTTTTAACAACATCGAAACTTGGCGTACGGAACACACTCCACTCAGTACAAATTGCCAAACAATCTGCATCAATTAATGCTTCGTATTGGTCTTCTACCATTTGGATATCTCCACCATGTTCATTCTTCACATTTTCCATTGCTTCTGGGTCGTAAGCTTTCACTTTTGCGCCCGCTGCTAATAATTCATCAATGATGTAAAGTGCTGGTGCTTCACGAATATCATCCGTATTCGGCTTAAATGCCAAGCCCCATACCGCAACAGTCTTTCCTTTCAAATTGCCACCGTAATGTGCCAATATTTTTTGAGAAAGAACTGTTTTTTGTCCTGCGTTGACATTCATAACAGAGTTTAAAATCTTAAACTCGTAATCATTTGAAGCAGCAGTTTTTGCCAATGCCTGCACATCTTTAGGGAAACAGCTACCACCATACCCAATACCAGGGAAAAGGAAACGCTTACCAATACGGCTATCACTACCCATTCCGATACGTACATTATCAACGTTTGCACCTACTTTCTCACATAAGTTTGCGATTTCATTCATAAATGAAATACGCGTTGCTAAATAAGAATTTGCGGCGTACTTAGTCATTTCCGCACTACGTTCATCCATGAAGTAGATTGGATTTCCTTGACGTACGAATGGTTCGTATAAACGACGCATTACACTACGTGCTTTTTCACTTTCTGTACCAATAACTACGCGGTCTGGTTTCAAAAAGTCTTCTACTGCAACACCTTCACGTAAAAATTCTGGGTTAGAGACAATATCAAAAAGATCTTCGCTTACGCCAGCCGCAACAGCAGCATGTACGCGCTCAGCTGTACCAACAGGCACGGTACTCTTATCTACAATAACTTTGTAGTCAGTAATGATTTCTGAAAGGTCTTTTGCTACACCAAGAATGTAACTCAAATCAGCAGAACCATCTTCACCAGGAGGTGTAGGTAATGCCAAAAAGATGATTTCCGCTTTATCAACGGCTTCTTTCAAATTAGTTGTGAATTTCAAACGCCCTTGTTTAGTATTTCTTTCAAAAAGAATCTCTAATCCCGGTTCGTAAATTGGCACTTCGCCATTACGCATACGTTCTACTTTGTTTTTATCTATGTCTACGCAGATGACATTATTGCCTGTTTCGGCGAAACAAGTTCCCGAAACTAAACCTACGTATCCTGTACCGACTACAGCTATGTTCATTTTTTTCTATTGTTTGTGTGGTTCTTGAAATGAGTACAAAAGTAGGGATAATTAAAACTCTTGCACATGTCAAAATAAATTAATTTTTCTGTTTCAAAGTGTGTGGACTTATCTAAATACGTAAAACAGATGGATAAGGTTCTAATGATTTTCATTAGCCACAAGTATACGCCCATCTATCTTAAGATAATGAGTATAATTTGATGTAAAATAATTTTCAGGTTGTAATCGAAAATAGCAAGGGAACAAACTAAAGGGGAGAAATAAACTGGAAATGTTATGTTAACTTTTATTTCCGAGTGCAATTTTAAGAAAAAAAAAACAATAAGTAAAATTTTTTTTCAAATATAATCCTTATCAAATATTAAAAAGCAATTATATAATATTTTTTCAGCGTCGAGAACCACACATTTAAATAATAAAAATACATTTTATCTAAATAAAATTCTCACGTATTGACTTCATATCAAAAAAAAGGCGCTTCCGTAAATGAATACGGTCGCGCCTTTTGGGGGAGGATAATTTAAAGTAAGTAAAGACCGGCACTTACCCCCCAGAATGCACCGGTCTTACTCACTATCAAGAAGCGAACTTCCTGACCTCTTTGTAAGTAGCTAATATTTACTAGCTACCTAAGGACGAGAGATGGAGACCAACTCTACCCCCCAGAATAGTTGGTCCCACTACTCACCCTCCGAAGTCCGAGGACTCCAAAGTTCTTTGTGACTGTGGGTGTTGGTATATGACCAACTTGCTGTCATCTATATGCGACAATCGTGCCGAATTTTTTAATTAGAGGATAAAATAATTCGGACGAAAATATGTCTTAATACTTAATGAAAAAGTTGTGAATAACTTTTAAATAATTTAATTAAATCCTACTTTAAGGCATTTCAATCTGTAAATTGTATTCAATAAATATGATTACTTTATTTTCACAAATTGTGCCAGATTAAGAAAATAGGACAAAAATTGGATATTATTTTTTAGAGAAAGGCAATAATATTTTAACATTAAAATAAGTTCAATGTCAAAAAAAATTACAAGATGTAATGTATTAGTTCTCTCTATTCACAAAAAAGGGGGGAATATATAAACCAGTAAACTCAATATTATTGAGTAAACAATTATCTATTGGTACACAAAAATATCATTTTTAACAAAACCTACAAGTTATTGAGTTTTAAATATGATATTTTCATTTAATGCTGTAATAATTACTGTACTATCAAGACTAAAATTTATTATATTATCAATTTGACATACAGTAATTTCACTTTAGAATAACATTTACGGTCTTACATACAAATCTTTAGATTCTGTTTTTCTAATAAAGTCACATAGTTGGACATCAATTTTCACTTATTCCTTTGAATAATAATGCAAGTATAAGTTTAATAAAAAACAACTCTTAAAGTCTTTTTTTCATTATCGTGACATTTAAAACAACTATCACATTAAATATAAAAATTATATACTAGCTCTAAAATCTAACATTATCAATATTTATTAAAAAAAATTAAAATATAATTTTGTAACGTAATTTCGAAAGAAATAAATATTTTCAGAGTTAAAATATTTTTTTCACAAAAAAGGGCTGATTAACAATCAAATGCTTGTCAATCAGCCCTTTTTACGGTATTAAAATTTAGAATACTTATTTCATATAAAATCACTTCGGATATTTATTCTTAAAATACTGAAGATACTCCGTAAATTTTTTCTGCAAAATAGCTTCGTTATAATTTTCAGCAGATAAAATAAAAAAATCTGTCGCAACACCCATCTGAAGAAATGGAACCAAAGGTGTTTGTATTTTTTGATAATACGTATAGGCTTCTACCTCATTTTTAAATGTTCCAACTAGTACAAATGGCATTTTATCGTCAGCAGTCATACGATACTGTTTGATAGAATATTCTTGCTCTGGATAATCTTTTGCATGGTATTTTGCAAACCCACCTACCATATCAGACATATCAGCCCAACCCACCTTAGGTAAAACCACGAGATAGTGAGGAGAGTCTGGATAATGCTCAAAATTTCCTTGCGCTTTCGATAAGTAGGGCACTAAAAATAATAAGAGTAGCATTAGTCGATTCATGAGATTATTTTTATTTGCAAAGTTTTTCTTCAATAAACGCATAAAACAGACCAGAGTTGCTTAAGTAATTTAACAAAACTTACTTGTCATCTAAATCGTAGAGTTGAAATTTATCAATGATAGTTAATAAATTTTCAGCTAAATCCTTATCATCACTATATCCTAAAGACTGCAAACCTCTCGCCCATGCTTGATAATCATCTTTAGATAATTTTCTTAATTCTATAAATTCTCCTGTCGTAATATACTGGCTATGCGCACGAAATCCTGACCATGCATTTTCAAATTGCGCAAGTTCACCATTTTCTTTCAATCCAAAATGATTATTTGATGATTTCGCCGCGGCATCACTACCAGCATAACTGTGTAATAATGCATTTGCTAGGATAATAGAAGAGGGAATACCGTATTTCTTACGCTCACTAATAGCAACGTGAGCAAAACGCTTTAGATAAGCAACTTGTACATTTTCACTTACTTTATCTAATTCTTTTAAGTGATCAATTTTTGCGGTTTTACTGGTAAAAAGAGGAATTTCAAATTTTTCTAAGCCTCCACTCCTTGCTACTAATTTTTGTGCATCAACAGAATAACGTTCTTTTTCCCCTTTGACTATAGCTGGAGATTCTTGTTTTTGCTCCGTTTTTTCTTGAAATGGGGCATTAAAATTAACGGTAAAGCTCATATCCTTTTGAAAAATGATATAGACGCCTGCTCCGATAATAATAAGTTTGAACCAGTTATTTAGAATAAAATTACTGACATTGTTTGTTACTACTTGCTTATTCATGACCAAATTGTTTTAAAATACTGAATTTTACTGATTTAACTCTCTCTAATATGTTTTAGGTCACGCTGTTTTCTAATTGACAACACAAAATTAAAACTTTTTGTTTTTAAAATCAAATTTATTTCAACATTTTTTGTTTTATATTTTACAAAAAAGATTAATCGTACTCTATTATTACATGAATCTTTTCTCTAATATTGGGCATTCCTATCAAAAAAAATATATCTTTACGATGAAACAATACATAAGGAAACTACCGATTATACATAACCAACTTATCCCACACCTTATATGGAAATATTGCACATCAGCGCAGAATGTTATCCTGCCGCAAAAGCTGGCGGATTAGGCGATGTCGTCGGCGCCCTTCCTAAATATTTGACGACTTCTGGCACTTCGACAGCTGTTATTATGCCCAAATACAATCTTAAGTTCATGCGAAATAATGAATTTGAAATTGTGCATCATGGCAGTGTTCGTATTCACAATCAGCACTTCCCCTTTACAATAGAAAAAGTAGTCAAGGCCGAACTTGGTTATGACTTGTACATGGTTGATATTCCTGGTAAGTTTGACCGTCCAGGCATCTATGCAGATCCCCATACTGGAGGATTTGGAGATAGTATATCTCGTTGGTTATGTTTTCAGCAATCTGTTTTACATTGGGTAATTAGCTTTTCGTCCGATGTAAAACCCAAAGTCTTGCATTGTCATGACCATCATACAGGTCTTATTCCTTTCATGGTCAAACATTGTCCTGAGTACAAGTCTTTAGCAAATATTCCTACAGTATTTACCATTCATAATGGTCAGTATCACGGAAATTATAGTTGGGATAAAATTCATTTATTGCCCTATTTCGATGCAGAAGCACGTTCTCTTTTAGATTGGCAAAATAGCATTAATCCTTTAGCAACGGGAATTAAATGTTGCTGGAGATTGACTACGGTATCACAATCCTACTTGGAAGAATTAACACAAAATTCCAATGGACTAGAAAGTTTGGTCGGTCATGAATGGCATAAAGCACGTGGTATTATTAATGGGATAGATAGTGAAGTCTGGAATCCTGCAAAAGATAGTTACCTAGCTGAACATTTGAAGAGGAAAAACGTCTCTAAATTTAAGGAGGATAATAAAAAAGTTTTAACACAGCATTTTAATATCGATATAAGTCGTCCTATTTTTACTTTTATAGGTAGATTGGTTGGTGAAAAAGGTGCGGAGATTATTCCAGATTTAGTTCGTAGCCATATTCAAGCGGGGTATGAAGGAGCATTTCTACTTTTGGGTACGGGACAAAGGGATTTAATGGAAAAACTAAAATGGATGCCGCAGGAATTTCCAGGACGTTTTGATGCACGATTGGAGTATAATGAGGGTTTAGCACACCAGATGTATGCAGGTTCGGATTTTTTGTTAATGCCTTCTCGTGTAGAACCTTGTGGGTTAAATCAAATGTACTCGATGCGATACGGTACTATTCCTGTGGTGCGTGCGATTGGTGGTTTGAAAGATACAGTAATCGATGTAGGAGATAAAGGTGGTAGAGGTTTTCGTTTTCTACAATTAACGGTTGAGGATGCTTTTCATGCAGTGCGTCGTGCCACGGAATTCTATAGAAATTCTGACGATGTGGCGACATTAAGAAAAAGAATTATGGATTTAGATTTTTCTTGGGAAAGTTCTGCGAAACAATATTCTCAAATTTACGATGAACTAATAGGTGTTTCTGTATAACTAAGTAGTTCATCAAGTTAATAGTGTCGGATACGAGTGAGAGTATTTTTTGTCTGATTTCGTTTTGAAAACCGAATATAGCCGTAGCTACACGAGGATTTTCGAAGTGAAATCAGGCGAAAAGTAATCCGCTCTTATCCGACAGAATTAACTTGTTGGACTACTAAGCTAGTTGTTGAAATCATTCAACGCCAAAATTATTCAAGCCAAATAAAAAACAAAGCTTAATAGAGTATGGCATTAACCAACTCAATACTCAAATTTCAAACGAAGAACAAGGTGGTTAATCCACTAAAATAATATTTCCTGATGATTAAAATGATTTCTGTAATTTTAGGTGGTGGTGTTGGAAGCCGCTTATTTCCTTTGACGAAAGACCGTTCTAAGCCTGCTGTGCCAATTGGAGGAAAGTACCGTTTGATTGATATTCCGATTTCGAATTGCCTTAACTCTGGTGTGCGTCGTATGTTTGTTTTGACCCAATATAATTCGGCTTCTCTCAACCAACATATTGCTAACACTTATCAGTTTGATATTTTTAGTAGTGGTTTTGTTAACATCATGGCGGCAGAACAATCTCCGAATAGTAATGAATGGTTTCAAGGAACTGCTGATGCCGTCCGACAAATTATGCATCATTTAGATGCGCATGATTATGACTATGTTCTAATCTTGTCTGGTGACCAATTGTATCAAATGGACTTTGAAACCTTGGCAAAACATCACATTTCTCAAAAGGCGGATTTGACGATCGCGACCATTCCTGTCAATGACCGGGATGCAACGGGATTCGGTATTATGAAAGTGGATAAAAAGGGTATGATTAACAGTTTTGTTGAAAAACCCTCAGCTGAAGAATTACCTAAATGGACTTCTAATGTAGATGCAGAATATAAAGCAAAAGGCAAAAACTACCTTGCTAGTATGGGAATTTATATTTTCAATAAAAAATTATTGAAAAGACTCTTTAAAGAACAGCCAAAAGCAACTGACTTTGGAAAAGAATTTATTCCTACCTGCATCGCCGAAGAAAAAACAACTGTTGCTAGTTATGCTTTTGGTGATTACTGGACAGATATTGGAACGATTCGTTCCTTCTTTGAGGCAAATATTGAATTAACGGATACTATCCCTAAATTTAACTTGTTTGACAATCAAAAAATCGTTTATACGCGTGGTCGTATGTTGCCTCCGTCAAAGGTTTTTGGTACACGCTTCTTCAAAGCTGTTGTCGCAGAGGGTTGTATTATTCATGCAGAGAAGATTGAACGTTCTGTTATTGGCTTGCGTTCACGTATCGGTGAGAATACTGTCATCACAAATGCTGTAATCATGGGTAATGACGAATTTCAGTCATTAGAGGATATGATGAATAGCAAAAAAGAAACTTTAGGCATCGGTAAATATTGTGTGATTGACCATGCAATTATTGACAAAGATGCTTCGATTGGTGACCACTGCATTATCAAAGGAAATGATACCTTGACGGATACAGAAACGGCTAACTATACGATTAGAGATGGTATTGTGATTGTGAAGAAAGGGGCTGTTATTCCTTCGGGGACGCATATTGGGATTTAA
>CAZQTE010000032.1:9616-13064 GCA_964595615.1 uncultured Saprospiraceae bacterium | reverse complement strand
AAACTCAAAAGATTAAATTGATTTTTTGAATAGAAAAAAGTGCTGAAAGATGTGTTGCGAATAGAGAAATTCAGAGATAAAACGCGTTTTTCATCTTGCATTTTTAAAGACTCTGCAGCTATTGCGGAGATTGTTCCACCTGAGGTAAATACACCGATAGTTTTCCTTTTTTCTGTATTCTCAAGAATAGTTTTCAAAGCTCCGCGTACACTTTCACGGAAAGCCGCCCATGTTTCGATATCTTCAGGATTTATTTTCCCTTCTGCCCAAATATCCATGAAGTATTGGAAGGCAAGCAAATTATTTCGTCTTTCTAACTTAGGATTATCTTTTACTCTAGCTAACCAATTTCTAATTTTAGGATAAATTTCCATCAACTCAGGAATTGATGCATGCATTGCTTCTGTACCAGAATGTTCCTTCAAACCTTCAATAATAATCGCCTCAGGAATTTCTTTACTATGCTGCGCAAAAACATCTGCAACTATCTGATAAGTATGCAGCTGTCGCTTTAAAGGTCCGACAAATATCTTATCAAAATGTTTTCCTTTCGCGACTAAATATTTTCCTAATTCCACAGCTTGCATCTCTCCATGAGCAGATAATTTATCATAATCATCTGCCATGAAGGAGGCTTGTGCGTGGCGAAAGAAATGTATTTTACTCATCTTGAATTATCTATTTTTTATCGTTCTTTGACAAAGAACCTTTTTTATCATCTATTTTACAAGCGTCACATCTCCTTGATAAAGCGCAGTTACTCCGTCTAAAAACGCTATTTCTGCAACATAAACAAAGACTCCCGGATTTAAACCCGCTCCTTTAAACTCTCCGTCCCAACCGTCAGAGGTCTTGTTTATTTCGCCTCTTTCTTTTTCAAAAACTAACTCGCCCCAACGGTCATAAATTCTAAAATAGTTGATATTCGCAAAACCTTTGCCTTGAATATAAAATACATCATTTACCCCGTCAAAATTCGGACTAAAGGCATTTGGAATATAAATTCGACGTGTGTTATCTACAATTATCTGCAAACTATCTATGTCTGTACAGCCAAAAGCATCTGTCACATTGAGTAGGTAGTTGGCATCGAAAAATGGCTGAACATTTATTTCGGGGCAGGTCGGACAGTTAATCGTTTCTGGTAAACTACTATTCCAAGAATAAGAAATAGGAATACCCGATAATATGTCAGGTATCAGATTAACACTATCTCCCAATTCTAATAAAATATCTTCTCCTAACTCTATATCAATCAATGCCTCCGTCACAAATGTACTATCAAAAACGGTCTCACAACCACTGGACACCGTGACAGTGTATAGACCTGGTTCGTTAATCATCAAACTGGAAGTCGTATCTCCTGAACTCCATTGATAAGTCACATTTTGCCCTTCTAATTCTTCTGCATTCAGAAAAACCGATTCACCATTACAAATGCCAATAGAGTCATTATCCAAATCCACAAAAATCGGAATAACTTCTAAACAAGTACTATCATTATTTACCAAAGTATTAGGGTTGTCAGAAACTGTTTCTTCACCTAAAAAGGAAGGCAATCCTGTCAAGCGAGCTTGGTTTTTATACATTCCTTCTGAACCTTCCTCAATGTAAACCCGTGCAATAATACTGTCAATTCCAGCAGGTATAATCATATTTTCAATCTCTAAAACATTTGTTCCTATACCTGTCAAATCACCTTCGTAGGGATTGTCTAAAATTTCTACAATTGTTAAATTTTCGGGCATGACATCCAAAAATGTCATATTGCTTTGCGTCAGACCTGAGAGGTTAGCGATTTCAAAAGAGTATGTTACCTCTGTACACGGAAATGCCACTTCAGGATAAACAGTCTTTTGTAATTTGACGGTATAAGGACAAGAGCAACCATCTTTTCGAGAGGCTATAGGACCTGTCGCTTCTAAGGAAATCGTGCCCGTATTTTTATCAATGCTGTAAAATTTTGTAGCGGTATCGTCACCAGGTGCATTTCCATAGGCGAATAAATTTCCAAAGGGGTCAAAAAACATGGCGCCTAATTGTCCTACTGAGTTTTGTACTGGAAATGTCGTATTGTCCGCTACTCCCGTTTCGATGTCTATGGTAATGACTCTTTGCGTGTTCGCATCAAATCCCCATAGCATACCCGTCAAAGGGTCAAACGAAACATCCGTAGTAAAAAAATTAGAACCATTGACACTATTTAAAGGCTCGGATTCAAAACTGTAATCTGGGTCATTTAAATCTACAAAAACCAACTCATTACTATTAAAACTACCTCCAAAACCTTGTCCTCCAATAAAAACCATAGTATCCCCATTTGGCATTATATCTCCTGCGGTATAAAAATTGCTGGAATTAAAAGGCATTGTTTTTTGAAAAAATCTACTTCCTGTAGCATCAACTATAGAGAAGGTGAAATTGGAAGGATGCAAACCATAAATTAAATTATCTGTCACTCGATAACCGATTGCATTAAATAAATCATTTGTGGCATTCATCAATGGGTCAAAGGTGACAGCTCCCGTACCTCCATCAATTTCGACTCTGAATACTGTACTATTAATACCGTCTTCGGCTAATGACAAATAAAACTCTCCTTTACATACGAAGGGCTCTTGCGCCTGTACAGATGCAAAAAATAAAAGACTCAATATTGCTGTCAATAGTCGTTTTGACATGATTTTTATTTGAATTTTTATGCAGTCAATCCGCCGTCAATTGGCATTGCTACTCCTGTTACAAAACTCGCTTTATCGGAGCACAACCAAAGAATAGCATTAGCCATTTCGATTGGGTCGGCAAAGCGTTTCATCGGAATGCTTGCTTTTAATTTATCTGATAATCCTTCAGATATTTGTTCCATCATTTCTGGATTAAAAAGCGGCGTTACAGTGAAAACAGGACAAACTGCATTAATCCGAATGTTCTTTCTGCTATATTCTAATGCTGCCGTTTTTGTCATGCCGACTACGGCATGCTTGCTGGCGACATAAGGAAGATTATTAGGTAATCCTTTTAATCCTGCAATAGACGAAATATTGATAATTACACCACTCCCCTGCTTTAACATATGCTGAATTTCCGTACGCATACAATAAAAAACGCCCGTTGCATTTACCGCCATGACCTTGTCCCATGACTCTAATGAAATATCAGCAGTCCGTGCGGGCGTGCCGCCAATTCCCGCATTATTTATTGCAATATCTAACTTTCCGTAGAGCTTTACGATTTGTTGGATTAAATTTTCTACCTCTGAATATTCTGCGACATTCGTTTTGATGAATATCGCCTTCCCTCCTGCCTTGTCAATTAAGCTTACAGTCTCTAAACCACCTTGCTCATTAATGTCTGAAACGATGACTATTCCACCTTCTTTAGCAAATGAGAGTGCGGTGACACGTCCTATTCCTGAGCCCGCGCCTGTGATGAGTATTGTTTTATCTTT
>CAZQTE010000032.1:0-9516 GCA_964595615.1 uncultured Saprospiraceae bacterium | reverse complement strand
CGGTGACACGTCCTATTCCTGAGCCCGCGCCTGTGATGAGTATTGTTTTATCTTTGAATTCCATTTGTCTATTTTTGGTTTTCCGCAAAATCATTTTGCACGATTTAGCGAAGAACGATATTTTTTTGCAGAAATTAAGGTAGCACTATTTCATTCACTTTTATCTACTTTTGCAAAAAAAGAATAGCAGCTTTTTTAAGATAGTTCTAACTATATCATATCAATCTGATTTTGAACAAGTTAGAATGGCAGTCTAAAATCTAACATCTAACGTCTAAAATCTTTAATAAATATGAAATCAATCGCTGTCTATTGTGGTTCTTCTAAAGGAAATAACCCACTATTTATTGAAACTGCTCAGCAGCTTGGAAAAACTTTAGCTAATCGAAATATTGAACTCATCTATGGGGCAGGCAATGTCGGTTTAATGGGAGAAGTGGCAGACGCGGCTCTTGCAGCAGAAGGAAAAGTCTGTGGTGTCATTCCCCAATTTTTAAAAAACTGGGAAGTTTGTCATGAAGGATTAACAGAGCTTATCGTTACCGAAAATATGCACCAACGCAAGCAAATTATGGTAGATAAGTCTGAAGGATTTATTGCGTTGCCTGGTGGATTTGGAACTTTGGACGAGTTATTTGAAATATTGACTTCGGGGCAATTGCGATTACACTCCAAGCCTGTTGGTATCTTAAATGTTGGTGGTTATTACGACCATCTTATTGCGCATATTCAGAATATTGCAGACTCAAAATTTATGCAACCCGCTAATTTGGGTTTAGTCATCGTTGACACAAATATCGAAAGTCTCTTAGAGAAAATGGAAAAATTTACGCAACCAGCAGCTGATAAATGGGTAAAATAGCTTAAAAATGCGTACTTTTGTACTTTCCTGATTGAAGTAATTTAAGAAGGAGTCAGAATGAAAGCAATCGAGAAAACGCATTTCTTATAACAGATTAAAAATCAAGAATTTATGTCTTTTGATATAACAGGAAAAATGATAGCGAAGTACGATACGGAGAAAAAATCCGAAAAATTTTCCGTGCGTGACTTTGTGATTGAAGTAAATGAAGGTCAGTATCCACAGTTTGTGAAGTTTCAAATGACTAACGACCGTTGTTCATTAATCGACCCATATAATGTGGGTGATACAATTAAAGTACACTTTGATTTACGTGGTCGTGAGTGGCAAGGAAAGTATTTTACAAATTTGAATGCTTGGAGAATCGAAAACCCTGCACAAGGAGCGCCTGCCGCACCAGCAGCACAGGACGATACGCCAGTATTTAATGACGGTGGCTTCCCGACGGCTGAAGACGCGCCAGCAGCGCAAACGAATGTAGAAGATTTACCTTTCTAAGGAAATCCTATAGACGTAAAAAAGGCTACTCGTTATCAAATGAGTAGCCTTTTTTGGTTTCTTTATCTGTGAATACAGATTACAATAATGCTGCACCAAATACCCCAGCACTATCACCCAAACTTGGTTTTAGAAATACCGTATCCAAACGATTATTAAAAACATGCTTTTTAACTTCTTCAACTCCTTCTGTATACAGCAAATCAATATTCCCAACTCCACCACCAATCACAATCGCATCTGGGTCAATCATGTTAATTATCGTGGCTACCCCTTTTCCAAACATCTTTATCAAATGCTGTATAGTTTCCGTAGCAGCGCTATCCGTGCCCGCCTCGTGTCTTTCTACTATTTCTTTTAAATCTAAGTCATTTCCTGTCAAATCTTCGTAATAGCGCTCCAACGCTGGACCTGCAATTACCTTCTCTGTACATCCAACTTTTCCACAATAACAATCTCCTCCACTTTCATCCATAAAATTATGCCCCCATTCTCCTGCAATACCTTGTCTACCACTTATCACACGTCCATTGACAACCAATCCACCACCTACACCCGTTCCCATAATAATCCCAAAAACGACTTCTGCATATTCTAAATTTTCAGGAACTGAACCTACTAATGTCTCAGCTACAGCAAAGCAATTTGCATCATTTGCCATATTGATTTGCATACCTAAAAAATTCTCTAAATCACGCTTCATAGGCTTGCCATTCATCACTGTGGTATTAGAGTTTTTTATCGTTTGTGTAGTTGGGTCAAGTGTACCTGGATGTGCAATACCAATTTTTTCAGGTTTAAAACCTACCTCGGCAGACATCGTTTCTATCAGTTTAGATATTTGTCGTAAAATATGAAGATAGCCCTTTTCTTTCTCTGTAGGCAGACGCATCCGTTTGAGGACATTCATCGATTCTTTGTCTTCAATAATAACGGCTTCTATTTTTGTTCCGCCCAAATCTATTCCCCAGAGTGGCATCATGTTCTTGTGTTTTATCAGTTTTACGGTGAAAATTATAGATTATTTCGCTTTTTGACGCTTAGTAAAAAGGAGTCAGGGGCGAGGAGTCAGGTGTCAGGCTGCTCCAACTTGTACAAACAACACCTGTACAAGTTAGAGCAGCCTGACACCTGACTCCTGACATCTGACTCCTTTTTCTTTAAAGCAAATATATAACCAAAAGAGGGTTTTACCTGACGATAAAACCCTCTTTCTGTGATAGACTTTATGAATGAGATTTGAGCGGTTTTAAACTTGCTCTTTTGCCCTTATTTCCTCTTTTAAATCAGTCAAAGTATCAACAATTATCCTTCTTTGAAAGAAAAAATAAGAACAAAATAGCGACGCTTAAATCTCACTCAACCTCATTCATAAAGTCTAATAGTCTAAATTCCAATCACCATTTTTTTCCGATAAAGCCGTCTTCTGTTATTTCTAAAGTTGATTCGGGAAAATCAGCTTTCGTCAATTCAATCAATTTCTTAGTGGCACGTCTTTCTGGGTCTATACGTGGACCATGTGTTTTTCCTTGATAAATTGGCGTTATTTCTCCGTAAACAAAACCACCATTCTCATCTAAGTACAATTTCAACATCGGCGCAATTCCTGCCGCACCACGTAAATTAAAGCGTCCGTAAGTACAGAAATTTCCAAGACTGTAAGTGATGAATTTATTTTTGTACAATTCTACTCCACGTGTCACGTGTGGGCCATGTCCTAAAATCAAATCGGCTCCAGCATCGACCATTGCATGCGCAAATTTGTAAACATTACCGCGATTTTCGCCATAGTAAGTTTCGGTCTTACGCGTTACATGTTGGTTCTTTGCACCTTCTGCGCCTCCATGAAAGGAAACGATGACGATATCATTGGTTTCGTTTAGTTTTTTGACGATTGCGGCTGCACGTGGGATATTACGCACATCACATGTCCCTACATTAGGTGCAAATGCTGCAAAGCCATAACGAATACCGTCTTTCTCCCATGTTGCCGTCTCATCAGAACCTGCAAGTCCTGCAAACTCAATTCCCGCATCTCGCAAAGTTTGCTTAGTCTTTGTACGTCCTGTGGGACCAAAGTCTCCAGAGTGATTATTCGCAATACTCACAACATCAAAACCAGCTCTAGTATAATGTTCAATATAACTCTCTGGTGAACGAAAAACATAACAAACATCAGGATTCTTACAACGCTTTGCCGTTCCTCCTTTATCCAATATTGTCCCTTCTAAATTGCCAAAAGTCACATCTGCATCTTGTAAAATAGGTTCTACTTCAGATAATAAATCTCTACCTCCATTCGCTGGCAAATAAGAAGCTGAGGGGTAATTTGTACCCAACATCATATCTCCAACCGCTACTACGCTGACAAGTCTTACGCTACCTTCTTGTGCATGAAGAGGCGCGTTTGTAAAAAATAAAGCTGCAAAAAAAAGACATCCGAAAAAACGGATGTCCTGTAATTTATTAACAAACATACTATGTGTATTTCTTGGATTAACAAAAAATACCGTCCCGAATGATTTTCGGGACGGTACCTTTTTTAATCCAATGATTGATTGGCAGTTTCTGCCAGTTTTTTTAGTTCATTGTATTCTGTCGGACTCAAACCGTCTAAGCAGTAATCAATAGGATTGACTTTTCTGCCGTTATGAATAACTTCGTAGTGTAAGTGCGGTGCAGTTGAACCTCCCGTACTACCTACTAAGCCAATTTTTTCTCCTTTCTTAATCTTTTGACCTTTCTTCACATCAATACGGCTCATGTGACCATATAAAGTTTTGTAGCCAAATCCGTGGTCAACAATCACATTATGACCATAACCTGTACGAATTTTCTGTACTCTCTCTACTGTACCATTACCCGTTGCTTGGATTGCAGTACCGCGTGGTGCTGTAAAGTCAATACCAGCATGCATTTTCCTTACCTTATGTATAGGGTGAATACGCATACCAAAACCAGAGAGTAATTTGATATTTCTTTTTAGTTTGTCCGAACGAACAGGCTTGATAGAAGGGATTGCGGCAAAACGCTCTTCTTTCTTTATTGCCGCTTCGGCAATTGCATCGAAAGATTCTGATTGAGTCGCTAAGCGTCTTTTTAATTGGTCTGCCTTCTGTTGGACTTTGGCCATCAAATCTCCTGATGCACCCCAGTCACGAAATTGCTCATAACGGTCACTACCACCAACACCACCATTCCAAACATTCTCATCAATTGGGTCCATACCCAAAATCATACGGTGAATACCTCGGTCACGTTCTTGCATTTTAGCTAATGTCTGTCCAAAATCATTGATTTGACTTTCCTTAGCTCTCAATTGCTCTTGCAATTTTATTATTTCTACAGATTTTGCTTCTTCGTTTGGAGATGGGAATAATTTCCAAACTGCCAACGTAAACAAAATACCTGAGAATACCACAGCACTCGTGAATCCAAGAAAGCGAAGAATACGCTCTTTCGGCGTAACTTCCACTACCTCGTAACGAAGTGTGTGTTTATTATAAACAAATTTTTCCTTTGCCATGCTTTTTAATATAGATAAAACTCAATTCGCAGCCCTCCTGTCCAAAAAATTGAATTCTTCAAGAAATTCTCATTGTAGTGATACAAAAAATAATTACTTCTTGCTTTTATTTTTCGTCACAGAATTTTTCAAAGAATAAAAATTAAAAATGTATTAGTTCAGTTTCTTCTTAGTGTCTGTTTTTTAAGTCAGGGACAAATATGTAAATGGCTGTAAATCAGCGGGTTTTAGTCTAAAATAGAATCCAAAGGTAAAATTGAATCTCTATTTTCCAAAGAAAACCCTAAAAAAATCGAACATTTAGCGGAAAAATCATTGAATCTCTCTGTGTAATTTGTGTAGAATTCTCAGAATTTAATGAGACAATGATTAACTTTTAATAGTATCTGTGTGTATTTTTTTTAAAATAGTTCACAAAAATACTAATAAAAGTGAACATTCTCTAATTGTTAAGAGTTTTTAACAATTAGGCTTTTTTATAATATACTTAAATTTTAAATCAGTAAGACCTTATTCCTCAATAATTGAATATATATGAGGAAACACTTACTTTTGCGTTTTTTAAATAAAAGAACAACGATTTTTAAGATTCTACGTACACCTACAAGCCTCATTTTTCGAGCGCGTTAAGTGTACGGCTGGAGGAATTAAAAGTTTCCTTTTGCGATAGTGAGGAACTTTTACTCGCTATTCAGAATTGATAAAAAGACAGTTAAATAATAGTTAGAAGATAGATACTTAGATATTAGACCTAACTTGGTCTAAAGTCTAAAGTCTAAAATCTAGCATCTAAAGAAAACAAAATGACCTCTTCCGAAATCCGCCGGAAATTTCTCGAATTCTTCGCTTCCAAAGACCACAAGATTGTGGCTTCGGCACCGATTGTGAACAAAAATGACCCGTCATTAATGTTTACGAATGCCGGAATGAATCAATTTAAAGATTACTTCCTTGGCAATCAAGTTCCAGAAAAACGCCGCGTAGCCGATACGCAAAAATGTTTGCGCGTCAGTGGTAAGCACAATGACTTGGAAGAAGTCGGTCGTGATAGTTATCACCACACGATGTTTGAGATGTTGGGTAACTGGTCATTTGGTGATTACTTCAAACAAGAAGCAATTGATTGGGCTTGGGAATTGTTAACTGAAGTTTACAAATTACCAAAAGACCGTCTGTATGTTTCTGTTTTTGAAGGAGACAAAGAGGACGGTTTAGAGGCTGATAATGAGGCAGCAGAAATATGGAAAGCACACGTACCAGAAGACCGTATTATCTGGGCTGACAAGTCTGATAATTTTTGGGAAATGGGTGAGACAGGTCCTTGTGGTCCTTGTTCTGAAATCCACATTGATATTCGTCCAGATGCAGAAAGAGCGAAGGTGGACGGTGCATCTTTGGTGAATATGGATGACCCATTGGTGATTGAAATTTGGAACTTAGTCTTTATTCAGTTCAATCGTATGGCTAACCGTAGTTTGGTGGCTTTACCTGAGCAACATATTGACACAGGTATGGGTTTCGAGCGTCTGTGTATGGCGATTCAAGGCACGACTTCTAATTACGATACAGATGTTTTCTCTCCTTTCGTGGAAATGATTGAGAAAGAAAGCGGTAAAAAATATACAAGCAGTTACGCGCCTGATGCAATGATTGATATTGCGATGCGTGTTCTCGTTGACCATATTCGCGCGGTAAGTTTCACTATTGCAGACGGTCAGTTGCCAGAGAGTAATGGCGCAGGTTACGTTATCCGTCGGATTTTGCGTCGTGCGGTGCGTTACTACTATTCTTTCTTGGATATTAAAAAGCCATTCTTGCACAAAATGGTGCCGATGTTGGCGGATGCATTTAAAGATGTTTTCCCAGAATTGAAAGCACAAGAAACGCAGGTTGCGCGCATCGTTGAAGGAGAAGAAAAGACTTTCTTGAATACTTTGGAGAAAGGATTAAAGCGTTTTGCGAGTTTGGAAGTTAAAGACAATGTCATTAATGGACAAGATGCTTTTGAGCTTTTTGATACTTATGGTTTTCCGATTGATTTGACAGAATTAATGGCAGAAGAAAATGGTTGGAAAGTTGACGAAGCAGGCTACAATGCAGCGCGTCAAGAACAAAAAGACCGTTCTCGTAAGGATGCTGAAAAATCTGTAGGCGATTGGATTATCGTTAGCGATGATTCTGATTCCGAGTTTGTCGGTTATGATAACTTGACAATTGAAGATGCGAAAATTTTAAAATACCGTATCGTTGAAGTGAAGAAGAAACAACAATTTCAAGTTGTTTTGGACAAGACGCCTTTCTATGGAGAAAGTGGTGGACAACATGGAGATACAGGTTTGATTTTCGTGGGGGAGCAGAAAATTCCAGTTTTGGATACGCAGAAGGAAAATGATTTGACGGTACACATCGTCAAAGCTTTACCAGAAAAACCAGCAGCAGCTGTACGCGCAGAAGTGAACACCAACAAACGCGCTGCGACTTCTAAAAATCACACAGCAGTTCACTTGATGCACGCTGCGATGCACGAGGTTCTAGGCAAAAATGCTTTGCAAAAAGGACAAGATGTAGACGAGCGTCGTTTGCGTTTTGATTTCTCTCACTTCCAAAAAGTGACAGAGGAAGAATTAGCACAAATCGAAGCACGCGTCAATCAAAAAATCCTTGAAAACATCGCTTTAGAAGAAAATCGCAATATGCCAATCGCAGAGGCAAAAGAACTCGGCGCGATGATGCTTTTCGGTGAAAAATATGGCGACTCAGTACGCGTGATTACTTTCGATAAAGACTTCTCACAAGAATTATGTGGAGGTACGCACGTCAACGCGACGGGTGAGATTGGGATGTTTAAAATCCTATCAGAAAGTGGTGTTGCGGCAGGTATCCGTCGTATCGAAGCTGTGACGGCTGACCGCGCGAAGTCTTTTATTGATAAAGAATTAGCGGAGTTAAATGCAGTGCGTGATTTATTGAAAAATCCAAAAGACCTCGTCAAAAGCGTGACTTCTTTACAAGAGGAAAACAAATCCTTGAAGAAAGAAATCGAGCGTATGATGAATGCGCAAGCAGCAGGTCTGAAAGATGATTTGAAAAATAATTTCATCGACAAAGAGGGCTACAAAGTATTGACTGCTAAACTGCCACTAAACGACAGTAACGCTATCAAAAACTTAGCATACCAATTGGAAAAAGAGGCGGGTAATGTTGTCATCGTCTTCGGTGCAGTTGTGAAGGAGAAGCCGCAATTAACGGTGGTTATTTCTAAGGAATTGGCAGAAAGCAACAAAGATTTACACGCAGGTACTATCATCCGCGAGTTGGCTAAAAACATCAAAGGTGGTGGTGGTGGCCAGGCGTTCTTTGCTACTGCGGGTGGTAAAGATGCGAGTGGTTTAGATGCTGCGCTGGGACAGGCAAAGGAGATGTTGACATAAACGTGCCGGACGCTTTAGCTTCCAAGGTCAAAAAGGCGAAGAGAATTTATTCTTTTCGCCTTTTTTGATGGATTGCAATTCCCCGCAAAAAAACTTATCTTTGGTAAAAAATTACACACAAAGTAAGGTAGTCTTGCTCCTTAATTTTAGCATAATAAATACTATGGCGAAAAAAGAAATAGACGTTCAGGGTTTCACCATCAAAATCGAAAATGATGATTATATTTCACTGACTGATTTAATCAAAAGTCAACCTGTGTCACGCCCTGCTAATTTAATATTCAACTGGCTAAAAAATCAAAAGACCTTACGTTTTTTAGAAACTTGGGAAAGCGTTCACAATCCTGACTTTAATACTGAAAAGATGAAAGAATTTCGTCTTGATAGTTCTGACGAACGCTTTGACGTGAGTCCTCAACGATACATTGCCGAGACAAAAGCTATAGGTTTGGTGAGTAAATCTGGTCGCTATGGAGGTACATACGCTCATAAAGATATTGCTATTAATTTTTGCTATTGGCTTTCTCCTGAATTTCAAGTTTATTTGATTAAAGAATTTGAAAGATTGAAACGGCAAGAATTTGAGAAATTGTCAACCAATCAAAAATGGCACATTTCTAAAATTACAGACTATGTGGACAATGCGCGCGTTTTATTGGATAGTATTCCTGGGCAATTACCTGAAAATATTAGAGTAAATTTAAGCGAGGAAGAGTAATACTCGACTAATACTATACACTGATATTCTAAAGTCACGCATTTGCATGACTTTAGAATATCAGCGTTGACATAAACGTGTCGGACGCTTTAGCTTCCAAGGTCAAAAAGGCGAAGAGGATTTATTCTTTTCGCCTTTTTTTGTATTATTTATCCTTGTTTCGCCAGCCTAAAACCGCGAGACGATGCGTTGGTGACTTTTAAATAACACGAACAAAATCGCCTGATTGTAATAGAAGAGGTGACAAGAACGGAGGATTGTATATAAAACTTAGTTCACGTGTTATTGTGGTCTGGAGACCACCATGCCAATGCGTTGGCGATTTGTAAAATCGCACGAGCGGATATGTTTAAGTTTTACAGTAAATTTAGGAAAACACATTGGCTACTGAGACGTGATGCCCTGTAAAGGGCTCGTGCGAATTTTTAATTCGCTTACGCGACGGTCTTGTGGTCTCCGACCACTGTTATTGCTCTTCTTA
>CAZQTE010000031.1:6620-22973 GCA_964595615.1 uncultured Saprospiraceae bacterium | reverse complement strand
TAAAAAATATGATAAAGTACTCTTGTCTTTCATTTTCAGAGCTTTCAAGCCAGCAACTCTACGAAATCATGGTATTGCGCCAAGAGGTATTTGTAGTCGAACAAGATTGTCCTTATTTGGATGCGGACGGACGCGATTATGACTCGTATCATGTTCTTGGCTATCAAGATGACAAATTAGTCACTTATACACGCCTGGTACCGCAGGGTATTTCTTATGAAAAGTATCCGTCGATTGGGCGTGTGGTAAGCTCGCCAATCGTACGCGGAAAAGGCTTAGGTATTGAATTAATGACCAAATCTATTGCTTATTGTCGGGAACTGTGGGGCAATAAAACCATTAAAATATCGGCACAATGTTATCTTTTGAAATGGTACGGCAAGTTAGGTTTTGTACCTGTTGGAGAAGAATATTTAGAGGATAATATTCCGCATCATGGGATGATTCTTTGACCCATACGGGCAAGCTGGTTGACGGAAATTAGGATTTGAAAAAGTATTGGAAAATATCGAGGGCAGAATAGGATGATAAATAAAGTAGTAAAATTAGTAGAGGAAGGATGATAGAAATGGCAAACATGATTTTACCGCGTCTTTCTCGAATTTCGTTTTTGGATTTACTCATTACATGATATTTCGGCTTCTTTGAAAATCTCTCTAATCCTCTCCGCTTCTCTTGACCTTATGGTACGGTATTAAAACCACACTCCCGAGCAAAAAAATACTCCTGCACCAAAACGACTCAAAAAGAATAAATTCTTAGCAAATCAATAGAGATGAAGGAGCACTAAACATACTATGAGAAAACTACACGATGCAAAGATAGGCGGTATTTTCACTCAAAATATGCATTTTTCGGGAACGGCCGTAAATTTAGGGTGAACGGTCGCTATTGTTTATTTTTCGGATTCGAAGCTATTCTAACGCATTGAATATCAATATTTTATCTATATGTACAAAAGTTCGGAAATTGGTTGATTGAGTTGATTAGTCGATTGTGTTTATTCTTTAAATCTAAGTCAAGATAATCAACTAATCAACACAGTCAACCAATAACTAAATTCCAAATATCCCAGAACTCAAATATCTATCTCCCCTATCACAAATAATGCAAACCACGACCGCATCATCTTCCAAAGTCTCCGCCAATTTCAAAGCCGCAGTCACAGCTCCTCCACTACTCATTCCTCCAAAGATGCTTTCTTCTTTTGCCAAGCGCTGCATATTTTGCGTCGCTTCTAATTGTGACACATCAATAATCTTATCTACGCGCTCTGGCTCAAATATCTTTGGTAAAAACTCAGGTGACCAACGTCTGATGCCCGGTATGCGAGAACCTTCTACAGGCTGAACACCAATGATTTGTACATCTGGATTCTGCTCTTTGAGATAACGAGACGTTCCCATTATTGTGCCTGTCGTCCCCATTGAGGAGACAAAATGCGTGATTCTACCTTTGGTAGCTTGCCAGATTTCTGGACCAGTAGTGCGGTAATGCGCTTTCCAGTTATCAGGGTTGGCAAATTGATTGAGCATTAAGTAACCACCCTTTTTGACTAAAGAGTCTGCGTATTCACGGCTGTATTCAATCGTCTTTGCGGCAGGTGTCAATACAACTTCTGCACCGTAAGATTGCATCGTTTGTACGCGTTCTTTGGTGGCACTTTCGGGCATAATGAGCGTAATTGGAATATCAAATTGCGCAGCAATCATCGCCAAAGCAATACCAGTATTTCCACTCGTCGCTTCCACCAAGCGCATACCGTCCTTCAATTCTCCACGGTCAATTGCACCTCTAATCATGCTATATGCCGCGCGGTCTTTGACACTACCTCCAGGGTTTTGTCCTTCTAATTTACCATAGATTTTGACATGCGAATGCGGATTGAGTTTGTCAATTTCAACTAAAGGAGTGCCGCCTACAAGTTCAAGAATACCAGCCATAGTGAAGTACGATTTACGAGTTACGAAGTACGATTTTTACAGAAAACGTGATTAAAACAAGCAAGTTGCGCTTTCGGTTGATATTCTCTTCACAAAATCCGAAAAGCAATCATTCATCCATACAAACACATATTTCAATATTAATCTAAAAGCCGCGCATTAAGTACAATTTGTCACCAATCTCAATCGAGCTTACTTGACGATTTTCATTGAGGTACAAATAGACAGGAATACCTTTTTTAGTCGTGTATTCTATCTGAAAACGTTCCTCATCACCTTTTGCTGTTTCATCTTCACGTTCGTTCACTTTTGTGATTTCGTAGCGTTCTTTTGCTATTTTTTCCGTATCATCTTGATAGCGAATCAATTGCGTCAAATTAAGAAAATAAGTCTTTGTAATCTTACGCTTAATGTCCACGCTATCCTGCGGTATTTCTATTCCAAGTTCCTCATTTTCAAACTCTTCCAATTCTTCTTCCTCCGTTTTTTTCTTCTTCTTTTTCTTTGGCTGCTTTACTTTTTTCACCTTCTCTTCTATGGTAATTACTTCTTCAAAATTGACAAATGTACTGTCATAATCAAACAAGCGTTCTTGAATAGCAGATTGCTGATGAATACGTAAAAATGGGTAAATTGTCGTTCCCCAAATACTATCTGCATTTTCGATTTCCATTTCACGTAAATCTGTGAAATATTCCGTTTCTGCCTCATTCATTTCTTCATCTACTTCTGGCAGAGTAAAAATGATTTCTGGGTCTTTTTGCGAACGACGGAAGATAAGTGCATTAACCTGACCGCGACGATTCATTATGATTTTTAAATGTCCTTGAATACGGGCGTCACGCGTATTCATCGTTGCGATTTTGTAGCCATACTCTGTTGGCGCGATATTATTCATCGAGTAAACTCCCCGAATATCTTCTCCCTCTACATATAAATTGCGAGCAGTTACTCCAAAAGAGTAATCACCAGGGTCGATTTCATTACTATATTCATCTGGAATTTCCATAGTAGACGGTTTGAAATCATAGCCAAAAAAGCTTTCTGGTCCGTCGAAAATGCGGTCGGTGATGTAAGAGTAGTCTTGGGCAGTTATCGAACTCAAAGCGAGAAAGAAAAACCCGAGAATAAAAGTATTTTTCATGTATTTATTTTGTTGAATTGTTATTTAGTTGATTGTGTTGATTGGTTGATTTTCAAAGCGTCAATTTACCAATCAACATAATCAACTAATCAACCATTATTTCTAACATTTATTGCTTTTTCCAATTCCAAGAAATCAGAAAAAAGTTGCGCTCCTCCTCCTTCCTTTGACACCTTAATAAAATCCTGTGCCTTCTCATATTCATCATTATCCAGCAAATATTTAGCCGCAAAATAATTAACATGTGGACTCTTTGGATTAAGTTCTATGGCTCGATTAAAATGTGCACGCGCTTCTCCTGTCTTCCGCATTCCCTTTTTGACAAAACACATTCTAATATGAGCAATGGCATCATTTGGAAATATTTCTAAGGCATTATTGTAAGCAATTTCGGCATCTCTTAAATTACCTAATGCTTCGTAGGTTTTAGCTATTTTCTTAAAAGCTTCAGGGTTAAGATGATTGAAAGAATGTACTTTTTCAAAACAACGTAAGGCATTTCTAAAAGCATCCGTTTCAAAATAAGCATTACCAATAGTGTCGTAATCATCTGGTTTTAAAACACTTAGGTCATCACCCGCAAAATCATCCGTCAAAGACAAAATCTCTAACCATTGTTTATCAGCGGTGTAAATCGTCTTTCCTAAGTTGTACATCTGACGATTGACTTTATTGTCTTTTCGCCATTCTGTTAGCTGTTTTGCGGCTTCTGTATTTTTTCCTTCTGCGTGTAATTTGTATATTTCTTGATAATCTTTTCCACCAAACTTCTCACGAAGTAGCAATACAAAATGCTGTCCGTCCGTCACATGTAATTTGCCGTCATTGCCCGACTCATATATGACGCGCGGATACAAGTTAGTCACCAATTGCCAACCAGATAATCCCAAAAAGAAAATGGCGTTAAACTTCCAAAAATCAGACATCCCATTCGAATACACCCACCACATAAAAAAACTGGCAGAAATAAATGTAAACAATGTTCCACCTAAAACAATAATGACGCGATGCAGCCACTTTTTAGCAGGAGAATGATAGCAAACGCCTGCGTCAATCGGCATAAATAGCGGCACAAAACTCAGATTTAAACGCCCTAAACGAAAACCAAAAGTTGTCTCATTAGGATTAGAAGCGCCAACAACCACCCAAACAGGGTCTTTGGTGAAAAGTAAGGAGGGAAATGCATGTCCTAATTCATGGATAAAGACGGTAGCGAAATTCCAGAATAAAATGCCAAAAATGAGGAGGAGGATGCCCCAGCCTGTGTTTAATAAGGCGGAGAGAGAGTCGCTGAATAAAGGGAAAGTAATATTAAGAAGGAGTTGGTTTGTCATTATGGATGCTTGGTTTTTGTTAAGGATAATTTTTGGAAAGCCCCCCTAGCCCCCATTTGGGGGAACTTTCGTTGCTCTTAATTTTTGAGTTGTAAATTTTGATTGTAGTTTCCACTTGAAATAGTAAAATTAAGATTTACAAAACTAAAATTGCACCTGAAAAAAGTTCCCCCAAATGGGGGTTAGGGGGTTTCATTAACTATGCGCCCAATCCCCGTCATCTCCACTATTCGGCGAGAGTCCAATATTATCCTTCTCTAAATCAACACCCAATCCAACAACCATCCTATTCACGTAACAGAAATAACTCACAACTTGGTTGATTTCTAAAATCTCTCCGTCTGTAAAGCCTACTTCTCTTAGTTCGTCAATGTCTTTTTTGGTAATGGAAGCATGATTTAGGGTTAAATCTTTGGCGTGTTTGATACCTGCGAGTTCGCGTTTGCTTAGAATATTTTCAAAATTACCAGAGACCATTGCTTTTTCAATCAAAGCAAATTTTTCATCATCTTTTAAATTGCGTTTCAAACCAACAGCATGGTGCGTCGCACAGTAATGACAAGCATTTAATTGACTCACATAAGTGCCCAAAGTTTCTAAATACCACTTGGGTAAAGTATTACCAGAATGATGCAAAACGGCTTTGTACATTGCCATGTGACCTTCGAGCGTATGCGGACGTAAACTGTGGATAGTCAGGACGTTATCGAGGACATTATTAGGTCCTTTAATGCGGTCGTAGAAGCGTTTGAGGCGACCTTTGGCTTCGTCGTAACTTAGTGTTTTTATCCAGCTCATAACTTATTTATTGATTTTTCATAAATCCCTTTCTTCATGTCAAATAAAAAGTAAAATCAACACTCCTTATCAGTCGCTTTTGATTTTACTTTTCCTTTGACACGGGATTTATAAAAAATATATGTACAAAAGATTGTAGCGTGGTTCAATAGAAATTACTTAACCGCCCGTCCCGTCAACAATTTAAACCAAAAAATAGGATTTATCAATTGCTTACGTAAAGCAAAATCGGTGTACATTTCACTAATTAAGTCAATGAATTTGCGGTTTCTACCTACTAAATTAGCTAAAAAATTAGCCAATCTCGGATAACGCAATAAACGCTGCAATTGGTAACTTAACTTCATTTCAGAATACAATACACGCGCAACACGCACATCATAAGCTTTCAGATATTTCGCATCGAATCGTTGTTCTGCGAGACATTTTTCTGCTAATTCAGCTGCAATAAATCCACTATAAATCGCATTACCAATTCCCTCCCCTGTCAATGGGTCAATGAGATGACCAGCATCACCAACAAGAATATAATTATCACCAGAGATATCACGTTTTCTAGAACCTAAAGGTAAACCATAACCTGTGATTTTACCTTCTAATTCCGCATTTGCAAAACGGTCTTTAAATTTAGGATTGTTGTTCATAATATTCAACATCTCCTCTTTCAAATTCACTTTTTGCTTACTAATAAAGTCGCTACGCATTCCTAAACCAACATTCGCATCTCCATTAGGCAATGGGAAAATCCAGAAATAACCAGGAATAATTTCTTGTACAAAATGCAATTCGATGAAATTATCTTCGTGCATTCCTCCTACATTTTTGTAGTAAGCACGCACCGCTGCTGCATAGTGTTTATCATCTTTTTCCAAGCCAGCATTGTGACGAGAAAAAGGATTATAAGCTCCTCCAGCTTGTATCAATAATTTACATTTGATGATTAATTCACCAGATTTATCTTTTACTATCCAACCGTCTTCGACCTTTTCGTAGCTGGCAATATTGGTATTATCTCTAAAATCAATATTGTCACGACGCTTAACTTCTTCTATCAAAAAATTATCAAAATCAATACGACGAGACACATAACCTGGCGCAGTATCCACCTCTTTATTGAAGTTCATGGAGAAAGGCACATCAATATCTCGACCATTTGGCGCGGCAAACTTAATCCCCCAAATATCAATCTGCTCTTGCTTCATACCATGAAAACGCTCCAAAATCTCTGGGTCAAGACGATTTAATAGAGTCGTTACCTTACCACTAATTGCATCTCCACATATTTTATCTCGCGGAAAAACAGCTTTATCAATCAAGAGCGAGGGAATACCCAAATAACTGAGTTTCAATGCTGTACCTGCACCTCCGGGTCCTGCGCCTACTATACAAATGTTTGTTTCGAGCATGTTGGGAATAGTTATTGGTTATTTTGTTATTCGTTAATGTGAGCTATTGCAACTAATTAAAGTAATTATGCATCTTTCTTTAAACGGCCGCAAAGATAAACGCTTAATCTCCACGGAATAGAATTTATTAAGTTTTTTCTAAACTATTGAAAATAGTAAATAAAAGCAATTCAATCCCCATACGAATATAGGACAGGCTGTGATGCAGACTATGCTCCCGATAGCTATCTGGATTGAATTTCTTAGAAGAAAAAATTACTAGACTTTATGACTCAACTTATTAAATCACTTTTACTAAGACGGTTATATTTCCATTTCGCCACAATTTTTGTATTATACAAAGTAGGGGTAAAACAAATCGCGGGCATCAATGAAGTAAATTCGCGGATACGATTTAAACGATTAGATATATTAGCAGTCATACGAAAAAGGTTAATTCTCTTTAAAATCAAGCAAAAAACCTTATTTATCCTTACTTTTAGACCGTCAAAAAATTTCTAAACTCAATTTTTATGAAAATATTCAATACACTTTTTGCTCTTTTATTCTTAGCACAATTTCAAATCAACGCACAATCGACCAATGTCCGTGTCTATCAAATGATGCAAGAAAAATGTGTTTCTTGTCATGGTAATACAAGTCCCGAGGCGGGATTAGACCTCATGGGGATAGGCTCGACCGAGTCACTGCGTGCACTTAACGTCCGTGCTTCACTAATCAATCAAGCACCCAATAATAGCGTTGCAGCAGCAGCAGGCTATAAATTAGTTGCACCAGGGCGCGTAGACCAGAGCCATTTATTTCGTAAAATAAATGCAGGATTAGAGTCAACAATAGGTCTAAATGAAACAGAAGAAGGTACGCCTTGTCCAAAACCAGGTAGTGAGCCTATGACAGATGTGGAGAAAGAAATGTTTCGTCAATGGATTTTGTTTGGGGCAAAAAGTTCAGGAACACAAGTTTCAGAATCAATGATTGAAGACTATTATAATAATGGTGGTATTGAAGCATTTCCTGATGGTGCGCCTGATGCGCCAAGTGCAGAGGAAGGATTTCAAGTAAAGATGGGACCTTTCTTTATTGAGCCAGGTGGAGAAGTAGAATACTATCAAAAATGGCAATTGGAAATGGGTGTAGATAAAGAAGTTTATCGTTTAGACTCAAAAATTGGAACCTCTAGCCACCACTTTTTGGTGTATAACTTTGAAGGAAATGGAGCGAATGGTATTCCTGACGGTTACCGTCTTGACCCAAACCATACAGACGTGAGTTTGATTGCGGCGGTGCAAGAACCAACTGATTTAAGATTACCGAATAACACAGCATGGAAGTGGGATAATGACCTGCTTTTAGACCTCAATGCGCACTACATTAACTATGATGCAGCCAATGTTTACAAAGCAGAGGCTTACATGAATGTTTATACGCAAGACGATGGGACGGCGGTACAAGAAATGAAAACAGAATTAGTAGTTAATCCCAATATTTACATTCCAAATGATGGTGATTTAATAGTAGAAGACGAAGTTGTCAATCCTAATTATCCAGCAGGAACAGAAATTCATCTATGGGCAATGGCAGGTCATACACACAAATATGGCACAAGCTACAAGGTATGGGATAGAGAATCTGACGGCACAGAAGAATTAATATATGACGGATCTTGTCCGAACGGCATCCCAGGTTGTAATTCTCCATTTTTCGATTATCAGCACATTCCGACAATGTATTTTAATGATGCTTTATATCCACTAGAATTGACAAGTGCGACGGGCTTTAGACATGAGGCGCGTTATGTGAATGATGGACCGAGTCCTGTATGGTTTGGACCAACATCTGATGATGAAATGATGGTCATGATTATCATGTATGTGGAAGATACAACAGGTTTGAATATGGAAACTACAGGCATTTTCACGCCACAAAGTCCGACTCTGGAGGATGTAAAAGTTGCTCCTAATCCAATGACAAATAAGACATTCTTTACATTACCACAAAATACTGGAGCTATTGAATTTACGATGACGGATATTGCAGGTCGTCAAGTTCAGTTTTTGCAGACGAATGAAGCGCGTTTTGTAGTGGAGCGTGGTGATTTGCATCGTGGAGTTTATTTGTATCGGATAGTTGCTGAGGATGGTCGGGCTACGCAGGGGAAACTTGTTGTGGAGTAGAGTTGTAGAGTTGAGGCTCTGATTTTAGAAAAGGGAGTGCCTTTCATCTAAACCAAGATGAAAGGCACTTCTTTTTTTGTGGATATGAGGTGATTTCAGGTTTAATTTTCCTCTTCTAAAATCAGTAAAAAATCATCAGAAGACATCAGACTAACTTCAAATAATTTTTCACGCAACATCACATTAAAATGTTTGTCGTCAGTCACGATATATTTGGCACTTCCCGCTACAGCACAATCTATAAATTTGTTATCATCAGGGTCTTTTTCGATAAGATGCCAACGATAATAGACTTCTTGAAGGATAGTATTTTCGTTTGACAAAATAAGATTAAGCACATTCTTTGCAACAGCAACAGACGTTTTCTTTTCCAGAATTTCAACGTACTCATTCAAAATCTCCGTAGATACAAGCAACTTAATTTTCCCAGATAAAAACGCGTCAAAAATAGGGCGATAAGGAGAAAGCTTAGGTAAAGAGATGAGCAAAACATTGGTATCTAAGACTATTCTCATTTGCTGGATTTTCTATAATGTCCATTCTTCCATTCTTCAATTTTCTCCATTCCCCAATCCTTTTCCTCCCAGAGCGCATCCATTTCCTCATCTACTTTTTTTGCGAAAAAATTAGCTAAAAGCTTTTTGATTTCCAGTAGATTCTTTTCTGAAACATCAGTGGCATATAGTTTTAGCAATTCTAATTGCAGGTTACTAAATCCTTTTGATGAGCGTATATTTTCCATAGATTTACAAATTACTATATATTAATTTTATTAAACTATCATCACAAAAATAGCTTAAAATTAAAGCAAAAACAACATCTCTAAAACATATTAATTTAGATAATAGTTTCCCAATTTTTCAAAGCCTACCAAATGGGAAACTTTAAAAATTCCTCTTCTTTCCAAATTTCCCTATTTTTACCCCATGAAAACAATATTCACATTCCTCCTTTCTGTAACATTCACAGCGGTATCAATCGCCCAAGACTACACCTCCTACCTCACAGGCGACCCCACAGACCTAATAGTAGAAAACCACCAATCCGGTCTCCTCTTAGCAGGCGGCGCAACCGACGACGACAACGGTATGATATGGTTTTTAAATAGAGGAGGCGGTGGCGACGTATTAGTCATACGCGCCTCTGGTTCAGACGGTTACAATGATTACCTCTACGAAGAATTAGGCGTTAATGTAAACTCTGTCGAAACCATAGTTTTCCACAATGCCAATGCCGCCAATGACGAATATGTCCTCCAACAAATAGCAGGCGCAGAACTACTTTTCATCGCAGGTGGCGACCAACACGACTACTATCAATATTGGAAAGACAGCCCTGTCGAAGATGCTATAAATGCGCTCATCAATGATAAACAAATCACTGTCGGCGGTACCAGCGCAGGCATGGCAATTCTTGCTAATTGCTATTATACGCCACCTGGCAGCAGTGCAGACGCAGAGGAAGCTCTCGGTAATCCATTCCACCCAGATGTCAATATTTTAGGAAGAAATGACTTTTTGGATGTCCCTTTCATGGAGAATGTCATCACTGATACACATTACGACCAACGTGAACGCGCAGGACGGCATTTAACTTTCTTAGCGCGTCTTTCTCAAGAACATAATGTGCAAATGCGCGGTATCGCTGCTAATGAGTACAATGCCGTTGCAGTAGATGAAAATGGCATGGCGACTGCTTTTGGGGAATGGCCTGAATATCCAGAAGATGTTGTCTATTTTTTGAGGACAAACTGCCAAACGGACTATTTACCAGAACTCATGCAAGAGGGAGAAGCACTAACTTGGACACGCGGCGGTGCTGCCGTCAAAGCTTACAG
This sequence comes from uncultured Saprospiraceae bacterium, assembly GCA_964595615.1. Lineage (GTDB taxonomy): Bacteria > Bacteroidota > Bacteroidia > Chitinophagales > Saprospiraceae > JAHDCG01. The sequence goes on along the minus strand of CAZQTE010000031.1, from coordinate 12,337 downwards.
AATGCCTGGTACACCAACGGGTGAATTTACTTTTGACCTAAATGATTGGGAAACAGGAAATGGTGGAACTTGGTATAATTGGACTGCGGAAGACGGTGTTTTGTCACAAGTTGAAACGGAGATTTCTGATTGTTTGGACGGAATGCCTTCTGACATACAAAACATTGATAATCAGCAATTTGACATTTTTCCTAATCCTGCTTATCATGCTTTGACTATTGATTTGAAGGAGAAGTCAGAAGTGAGAATTTATGATATTTCGGGGAAAAATCTTGCTGTGTTTTCTGGAGAGAATAGAGTTTATTTAAATGTAAATGATTGGGAGGCGGGTATGTATTTTGTGGAAGTAAAGTCGAAAAATGCATCATCTTATGGCAAGTTTGTGAAAGCTAATTAGTTTCACGTAGACATCAGAAACTTGAATTTTTCTCAAAGCGGCAGTGTCGGACGCTTAAATCATCCAAATGCAAAAAAATTGAGAATACGACAAGGTAAAGCAAAAAGTAGCGTCTGACACTTGTAATATGTTTAGTTTTTTCAGAAAGTTAAAAACAGACGTCAGACACTAAGTTTTGTTTAATTGTGTATTTTAATCTTTAAATGAGTCAATTTTGTTAGAGTGAAGTGTCCGACGTCTTCACTCTGCATCTCTACTTTTTACTTTTTTTTGTACTCATCAAAACAGCAAAAATTCGTTTAAATTCGCGTGTGTCAGCGTTTTTTCAAGTATCTGTCAAGTCATAGATTTTCACAAATTTCAAAAAAAATCAAACTATACTTGCAAATGTTCCGTAATGTATTCTATCTTTGCATTACGCTTCAGGACATTTTTCTTTTTTCCCAACACACGTTTCGAAGCAGCATTGAACATAAACCGATTTACATAATCCTTTTTGAACATTTTATCATGACAAACACATTTTACAATACACTTCTGTATCCAGATTCACCATTTCATTCCAAACAGCATAGCGCGTAAATAATCTCGGAAAAATTTAATTTTTCCCTGACATTGCTATGTCCGGAATTGACACCTTAAGCAAGTGAATCGCTGAGGATTTTGAATGTATAATGTCGAATGAATAATGTTAAATGAGTATGACTCATTTCCTTTTTTTCTTTCCTCCAACATTTCAAAATGACCTCCCTACGACGAGCGGTGCCCGAAAATAAAGGGTAGTCTCCGCATTTTTTCAACATCCACACACTATTAGTTTTAATAATTTTGAATGTATAAATTTTGAATTATGAATACGTAAACTAACTGACTATCAGTAAGTTACATTTTTAAAATCGAACTTTTATCTTTTATATTATTACCAAAAAAAGAGTTGATTTTTCGTGAGTTACAAGAATTTCATGAGTCGAAAATATTCATAATTCAAAATTCCTCATTCAAAATTAATTCAAAAATCTGTTAGCAATTTTACAATCCAATTTTTTCTTTTGAGAAATCTACGCAGTTTTTCACACACATTTAGTGCAGTCTAAGTTGACTGTAACTCAAACTATGCGAACATCTGTGTTTCAGGGAATAACATTCCCTTGATTTTTAAGCACCGTAAATGCGTATTCAACAACGCAATTACGGACGGTATTCTTTTGCCAGAACGGAACGTTTTCCCAATTAATGAGCGTTTTTTTCAATCCGCAAACAGAATACTTACGACCACTACTTAATAATTATAATCCCTTGGACAGACCGGGATTGTGTGAAATATATTTAAGGTTTACTTGTCTTTACAGACAGTTTCAGATTTACCTGTCCGTATGGACGAACATGAATATGAAGAATAGATTTTAAACAAGATTTTAGACAGTCCCGGAGCTGCTTTTTTTTAGTTGACCGTTGTCTGCCTGTCCCGCATCCCTATCGGGATTGTCAGTTGACAGTCGTGACTTGGGAGACTAAGCTTTTTAGAACATTTACATTTTTTTTAGATAGACTTACACAAATTAACAAACTTAACAAAAGCCCGTTTTCCATAGCTACTGAAAGATATAGTTTTTCCTGCATCATCAAGTAGCAAGCGTCAACGGATAATAATACTAACAGATTAAAAATCCCGTTTTCGACAATCGGCATTTGGTGTTTTCCCAACATTACAATTTGCCACCCGACGTAAGGAAGGGAACTGTCAACGGACAACTGATTCATCCATGAAACATAATTTTACCTCCCAACCCCAGCCAACAAGCAGAAAGAATTCCGTTTTACAAGCATTTTTACTACCAATAGTGCTGATTATTTTGTTCCTTTTATTTTTAGGACAAAATATCTTCGCTCAATGTACTTTAGCTTGTAACAATCAAATAAACCTCTCTATATCAGAGACTTGTAATGCAGAAGTCACTTACGACATGATGCTCGAAGACCCGAATAATCCTGGGATTTGCTCGCCAACTGGCTCTGCATTTTTCTTTGAAGTCGTCGTAATGAGTCAAAATGGAACAACAGTTTTACCAACGAGTCCATTTGTTACTGATGCAGAAGTTGGACAACTTTTAAATGTCAAAGTAAGACACCTCGCCAGCAATAATTTATGTTGGGGAACAGTCTTAGTTGAAGATAAATTAGCTCCTATTTTGACTTGTCCAGCAGATGTGACCGTGCAATGTACGGAGTCTTTAGACATCAGCGCAACGGGCAATGCCACAGCACAAGAGTGCTCAGATTTTTCTCTCACATCTTCGGATGCAGAAATAGATTTGAACTGTGGCGACCCTATCAAACAAATCAATCGTACATTTTTTGCCATTGACCAATATGGATATAGCAGTCAATGTGTCCAGACGATTTCGATTGCCAATCCAGATATTAACGCTGTTCAATTTCCTCTAAATTTCGATAATATCGACCAGCCTGTCATGGCTTGTGAAGCAGTTTCAGCCAACCCTAACTTGACTGAACCTAATAATTCTGGCTATCCGACTCTCAACGGATTACCAATCGAAGAAGGCGCAAATCCTTGTGGTATCAATGTCGGATATAGCGACAACATCATTGATATTTGCGACGGTACTTACAAAATTGTGCGTTCTTGGACAATCTTAGAATGGTGTACTTCTACAATTAGAAATGATATTCAAATCATCAAAGTTGCTGATGACGACGGTCCAGTCTTGACTTGCCAAGCAGTGATAAATGTAGGAACAACCTCTTCCAGCACTTGTACAGCTTCAGTTTTATTACCTGCGGCTAACGTTTCTGATTTATGTTCTGGTATTAATCAGGTACAGATTTTCTCTCAATACGGAACAGTAAATGGCAATGGTGGTGTCATCGGAAACATGCCAATTGGTACGCATGATGTAACTTATCAAGCAACAGATAATTGTGGAAATTCTTCTACTTGTGCGGCGACGGTAACCGTGAGCGATGATGACAGTCCGACGGTGGTTTGTGATGAATTTACAGTGGTCACTTTGAACGAAAGCGGTATTGCATTTGTGAATGCACAGACATTTGATGACGGTAGTTATGACAATTGTTGTTTAGAAGCATTTTCGGCAAGACGTGTAAATCCAGGCTGTGAAGTTGGCAATTCTTTTGGCGAACAAGTTAAGTTTTGTTGTACAGATATTGGCACTCCAGTAGCCGTTGAAATGCGCGTAACGGATTGTTTTGGGAATGAGAACACTTGTAATATCACGGCAACAGTATCAGAAAATTCTGCACCGCAAATTACTTGTCCTTCCCCTGTAACTCTTTCATGTACAGATGATTACAATGATTTGAGTTTAACAGGTGAGCCAACAGCGACAGACGGATGTGGTTTTACTAATCCAACTTTCACGACGGTAACTAACCTTAACAACTGCGGTAGCGGAACGGTAACACGTACCTTCACAGTAACAGATAATCAAGGATTTTCTAACACTTGTAATCAAACGATTACATTGGTGGATAATACGCCTTGGTCGGTGAATTTCCCAGCGGATTACACGGCAGGAGCATGTACTTCACCAGAAGATTTAGATCCAGAAGATTTACCTGCACCATTCAATGCACCGACTTTTGTAAATGATGATTGTGAGCAATTAGCAGTCAATGTTTCGGATGAATTTTTCCAAGTTGCACCGCCAGCTTGTTTCAAAATTATCCGTACTTGGAAAGTAATTGATTGGTGTGTTTATGATGCAGCTAATCCAAATGGTCCAGGTCAAATGACTGCTGAACAAGTTATTGTTGTAATGGATAATGATGCGCCAGAGGTGGTTTGTCCAGCAGATTTCACAATTTCTACCAATACTGAAAACTGTTTAGGAACAGTAACTTGGCCACAGCCAAATGTAACAGATTGTAGCGATAATATTCAAATTTCTATCACAAGTGATTTGGGTGTTGGATACGGACCATTTAACAATGTTGCGCCAGGAACTTATAATGCAACTTACTATATATCAGACGGTTGTGGTAATGTGACAACTTGTTCAACTTCTGTGACTGTTGATGAAAACAGCTTACCAACGCCTTACTGTGTAGGTGGATTAACGATTGAATTAGCACCCGTAGATACAGACGGTGACGGTGAAACTGACAACGGTTATGTAGAAATTTGGGCGAGTGATTTTGATGCAGGTAGTTTTGATAATTGTGGTGGTTTTGTCACGCTTTCATTATCTCCTGACTCGAACGAAACAAATGCAGGTTACACTTGTGCAGATGTAGGTGTAAATGCGGTCAATCTTTATGTAACAGACCAAGATGGCAACCAAGACTTTTGTCAAACGCTTCTTTTTGTAGAGAGCGTGCCGAATGTATGTAGTAGCGAAGATTTCGTCATTGCAGGTGCAATTTCGGACGAATATGGAAATATGTTGTCAAATGCAGAAGTTTCAGTCAATGACGGTGTAACTGCTCCAAATATGACAGACAATGCTGGTGCATATTACTTTGACGAAATGACGGCTGGAAATGACTTTACAGTTAGTCCTCAATTGACTGAATTGCCATTAAATGGTGTGACAACTTACGATTTGCTTTTGATTCGCAAACACATTTTAACAGACTTATTATTAGACTCTCCTTACAAACTCATCGGAGCAGATATTAATAATAATGGTGCTGTCACTACGGCTGATATTGTTGAATTACGCAAGTTGATTTTGACAACTTATTCTGATTTCCCGAATAACAACTCCTGGCGTTTTGTGGATGCAGATTATGAATTTGTAAATCCTGCCAATCCATTCCAAGAAGGTTTCCCAGAGATTTACAGTATTAATAATTTGGAAAACGACATGATGGCTGTTGATTTTGTGGCAATCAAAATCGGTGATATGAATGGTACAGCATCTACGAATGGTTTTATGGATAATGAAGGAGACGAACGTACAGATGATGCTTTGGTTTTCCAGACAAATGATAAGGAATTAGCAGCTGGCGAAACTTATGAAATGCCTGTTTACGCACAAAGCGCAGAAGCGATTGAGAGTGGTCAATTTACATTCACTATCAATAGTGAAGACATTGATATTCAATCTATTAGAGTTAATTCAGAAGCAGATTTCTCTAATTTTGAATTTGCGACACACGCGATAAATGAAGGAATTATTACTGCTGCTTGGTACCGTGATAATGCGGTTAAATATGATGCTAAAACGCCTTTATTCTACATCAGTCTTGTAGCGAAAAATACGACGCGTTTATCAGATATTGCCGCAATTAATTCTGATAAAACAAAAGCAATCGCATATACTACAGCAGGCGAAGG
>CAZQTE010000031.1:1895-6520 GCA_964595615.1 uncultured Saprospiraceae bacterium | reverse complement strand
AATCACACATTCCCACGCGGCGGTTTTCCGTTCTCCTCCGTAAAATCATCAATAAACTTCTTCTCTAACTTATCCGCTTTCTTCCTACCCCCAATATTGCGACGTAAAATCTCAGCAAAGAAACGAGACCAACCTACTAACTTATTGAATAAGGAAACTTGTGCTTCTGCACGATTTGACTTGTCATCTTCGGTGAGTGGTTCTCCCGAAATTCCGTATTTGAAAATATTTTCTTCCTCACGGTCATGTATCGCGTACAAATGATGTAGCTTTTTGCTTTTTTTACTGTTACCGTGAATTTTAGACATTAGAGGGGAGAGATTGGGGTGAAAAATCTAAGATAATAATCTGTCTTTCAGTGTTTTATTCCAGCCCGAGGGGTTACTGAATGTTTCGTAAGAAAAGGCAGTTTCGTGAGAAAAATCAGAATTATTTTTTTGATACCAAGCCTTTTTTCCTAAATAAAGTAAAGCTTCGAAAGTAAATAATTTCGGCATTTTCTCAGGATTATTTTTTACTTTTTCATAAAACTCAAATCCATTCGCAACTACACATGCACGCGCATATAGAAAGTTATCTGCCGAAAAACCTTTTCCTTTTTTATAAGAATTTTTGCCTAAATTTTTAGCGTATTTTTTATAATCTAAATCATAAAGTTTCTTTGCTAAAGTCTCCGTAAACCGAATAATATCGGAGTTAGATTTTTGTGCTAAAAAATCTATCGCAGTTTGCAAAATCTCCCTATCATTCTCTCCTTTTGACCAATCCAATTTGCTGATTACTTCCCAAAAATCACTATCCGTTGCTTGATTATCAGTTGGCATAACTGTAATCTTAAGATTTACATTTTTTCCATATTCCTCTTTTATCTTCTCCACAAAATGCGCATCTAATTCACTCGCATTGATTTCTATCTCATTAATCATATTCCAAAAATACGAAATTTCTTTGAATTAAGAAGCTGTTTGAACTTAACTATTTTTTTAACTCCCCTACATCAAAACCCCATTAACAGCCTCAATCTTAGGCGGCAAGTCCGTCTCCCCCAACATTTCTCTCAAATCAATCTCAATCACCCGACAAAGCGACAACATCGGAATATCATTTCCAAGACCTTCAAATGGATTTTCGGAGTAATCTCCAATCAATTCCATGACCAAATAAATCCAGCCTACCAAAACGGTAAATGGAATAGTCAAATAAATACCAAAATAGCCCAAATCATGAAAAGCAGGTGCCAAACCAAAAGGTAAAAGAAAGATAAAAATACCCACAAAAATAAAACTCATACTGCCATATTGACGTGGCAAAGGAAATTTTTTGATACGTTCACATTTCCCTTGATGTGTATAAAAATCATTAAGAATTTTCTGTAATTCCATATGACGGAAATCGTCAATAAGGTTTTCTTTACGCAACCTTTTCAACTCTTGTGACTGATTATCAATGAGTTGTGTTGCTGTATTTTGAAATTCGATAACTTTCACACGCTCCTCTTCTTCCAAAAAACAATGTAAATTATCACGCGTCGCTTCGTCTCCTAATAACCCAATCCCAAAACGCTTGCGTCTTTTTTCAGTTGTCCGAGTCATGTGACCTCCTTGCTGAATATGTTCCCAAGGTGTCGGAATCAACAACTGACTACGCAACGTATAGAGCCATGCACAGTGACGATATAAAAGTCCCTGATGCAAGTCATGCAGCTCTTTTTCAGAATAATCCTTATCTGTAAATTGATTGCCAACATAAGCTTTTACCGTCGCGCCCCACATTCGACTACTGTTGATTATTGCTCCCCAAATCTTACGCGCTTCCCACATTCTATCATAAGAACTATTGTTTTTAAAACCAATGTAAAAAGCCACCGCCGTACCAATCACAGAGATAGGCGTCCACGGAATACGTAACCAATCTGCATGAAAAAATTCATAAGTTAGCGTTACAACTGTTGCCCAAACGGTCAACCAAATGATGTGAACACCCGTGAAATTCCAGAGATTTTTTGGGGAAAAATTCTTGTATATAAACATGTGGTAAATATGAAGTATGAAATATGAATAGCAAGTATTCATATTTCATATTAAAAAAAAACTATATTTTTAAAAATCGTTTATCCTTTTTAATGCTTTGAAATGCATTCTCTGTTGCGCCAAATTGAGCAGCAAATATATCTTGTGAAACAGTATTGAAGTCCAATATTTGTCTTTTTTCGGCGTGTGTGCGTAGCAATGTGTTCATCAGGTAAGCCAAGGCGCCGACTTCCTTACCGCGCGGCGACTCTACAGGCACATAACTCAATACTTTGGAATGGCTGTAGATGAAAAAATTCACGGCTAGTAGTTCGCCATTAGAGTCTTCAATACCAGATGCAAAACCCCAACCTCTGTGCAATATATTCCACATGATGCGATGCATGGCATGAAAATTTTGCTCCTTTTCAGGACTGAAAGGCGCGTATTTGTTATAGAAATCAGCTACTTTCTCTGGCTTTAGATTTGCTTTTGGACGTAAGCCAGCCTTCTCTGCCTTCTCTAATTTTAACAGTAAATCTCTGCTAAAATCTTCCGCTAATTCTTCATAGGGCTTTTCTAAAAGCAATTGATAGTTCGTTTTTTCACCAACCAAATAATCCATACCATCTGGCAAGCCTATTTGCTCATTCAAATCAATCTGTACTTTCACAAAATCATTAGGAATAGCTTCTAAGAACTTCTTTACTCGTCCTTTTGACAAAACATGAATTGAATAAACGCCCAATTCTCGCATCATCTCAGGTTGATAAATATGCTTGCGTCCCAACCAATCCTTTTTAAAAGGCAAAGGCATTACACTCTCATAATCGCCCTCTACCAGACAATCCCATTCCCGCGCTATGGCATCCAAATACCATTTGTAACCAAAGATATTTCCATTGACAGCATAATGCACGCAGGAGTTCCATTTCGTCTTATCGATGTCCTCTGATGATAGATATTTTATTTCCAAATTTGTTATTGGTTATTGATTATTAGTTATTGTGTTACTGGTTATTGACGAAGAAAATTAGGAAGCATTTTGCTGAAATCCACCTTAATCCGCCCAATCTGATTATCTATCCTACATTCTCTAAAAGCTATATTCAAACCATCTAAACCACACAATTTCTTCTCATCATTATCTAGTCAATAAAGTCAAAATGGCAATAACCAATAACTAATAACCAGTAACGAATGCACAAGAATAAGACGTAAAACTCGCAAAAGTTTAGAAAAACACGAATAAAAAACGCAGATTTAAAGCAAATACGATTAAGTTTTTGGAAATATTAAAACAATAACTACATTTGTCTTGACAATTTAAAATCATTGACCTAAACAAGTCAGCAAAAACTAAAAGCTTTTGCAGCGATTTTTACATTTACATAACGAAATTCAACTGAAGTGGACTTCGAGAACGACAACAGAAGGTTTGAGAGTGTGTACTCTAACAAAGTAAAAGCAGGTAAAAGAAGAACCTACTTTTTTGATGTACGCCGCACGAAAGGGGACGATTTTTATCTAACCTTAACAGAAAGTACTAAACGCTTTAATGGCGAAGGCTACGAACGTCACAAGATTTTCTTGTACAAAGAAGACTTCCACCGTTTCCGTGATGCATTGTCTGAGACTATCGAGCACGTAAAAACAGAGCTAATGCCTGATTACGATTACGATGAGTTCACACGCAGACACCAGGAATGGGAAGCGCAACGCGCTGCTGAAGATGCTGCTGCCGCTGCCGGCGAAGATGCGCCTGCCGCACCAGCTGAAGCAGAAAGCAATATCGAGTCTGAAGAAGACATGGAATGGTAATTAAATCATTCGCTTTCTAAAAAAAGAGGATAAGACACAGTTGTGTTTTATCCTCTTTTCATTTATTTACCCGTGGCGTCGGACGCTTAATCCAACCAAAAAGCAGTCATCTAAGAATTAAACGAAAATTTAGCAAAAATCAAGCGTCTGACGCCTTTTATGGGTTAATGCAAGCTCATTAACAGACGTCAGACACTACTTTTTATCTAATTCCGTGGTAATCATTTACTTTTTTCGCTTGATTTGAGTTAAGTGTCCGACGTCTTTTCTGTAATTACAGCCGAGCCAACTCCTCTATCAAAGTAAATCTTTCCGGATAGTGCGTCCGAAATTTATTTGTTAAATCTCTCGCTAATTTACGCGCACCCACCTCATGCAAATGCTGTAAAGCCAGGCGGATTTTTTCAGAAGATTTTCTACCTAAATGATGACGGATAAAACTCTGCAAAATATCTTCGTAGAGGACATTTACCCGTTCTTTTTCAGTCTCCATTAGCTTCACATCGTAGCGTTGTAATAAATCGAGTGAGCGAATACTTTCAATGTAATTTAATAAAGCTGAGAAATTATTTTCACGTGCATGAATTTCAGCGATGAGGTCGCGTTTTTCCATGCTGTAAGGTTTCTTTTCTAATTCTGATAAAAAGGTAGAAATGAAGTCTAACCACTCCCCTTTTTCGACGGCATCTTTTAACAAATCATAATCTTCTATCTGCATTTTTCGCAGCAATCTACGGCGCGCAAAATCTTTAATTTCTTCTGGTTTATTTTCTGCTTTGGCAATGGATAAAAGTA
>CAZQTE010000031.1:0-1795 GCA_964595615.1 uncultured Saprospiraceae bacterium | reverse complement strand
GTTAGATTACTGATTTGATTATCAATGACTTGTACTAATTCATCTTCTTTTTCTCGCTCATCCGCCAAGTCTAATAAAATCTGAAAGAAGAACTGACTAAAACCACTCAAGCGATAAGTTGATTTGCCACATTCATTCAAACAAAAATGCCAAATATCCTCTCGCATTGCTGGTGCAGGATTAGACTCTAAAAGATTTTGGAGAAGATTGAAGGAACGTTTTATTTCTGCATAATATTTGGAAGCATCGCCCTCTATTTTCCAGAAAAGTGGCGCGCCTTTTTCGATGATAGCCTGCAAAATATAGAAAGCATCTGTATACTTTTCGGAGGCAATATAATCGTCTACTTGCGCCAATAGTTCTTTGATGATTTTGAGCAATTTCAACTTGCCTTTGTAGCGAATGCGGTCATGCTTTGTACGTGCGCCTTTAATCGTCGTTTCGAGTAACTGAAAGAATTTTTCGCGGTCATCTTCCATAGGGACAGATGCTGCAAATCGTGCCTTTAAGGCCAAACCAAACGCCCGATTACTCTTGGCATAATCGCGCACATAATTTTTCAATTCTTCGTCCGAGATATGATTTAAAATAACAGCCGTCGTCAGTTTCTTGGCAACTGAATTACGCTTAATTTTTTGCTTTGCCTTTGCAGCTTTCGTCCTATCTAATTCTCTGCGCAATTTAAGCAAAACAGCCGCAATATGTTCGCACATTTCCTCCTCCTGATAACGCGGACATTCACAAGTACAGGCACGCACTTTACTTGGCGTTATTTGAACTTCGACCTCATTACCCACCACATTAGCTAACCACAAATGCTTTTCGACTTCGGACAAATCAAGCACTTTACCCTGTTCGTACAGCGTCTCTCCGATAATAAAGAATCGGTCATCAACATGTGCTTCAATATTTTTTAGAGGAAAAAGCATTTTTAAATTTAGATATTAGACTTTAGACATTAGATGCTAGATTTTTCAACGACAAGACATTCATCATAGTTCAGGCGCAATTTTGAAAGAGATAGACCCATTTTCCTGTCAGGGGTCTAAGGTCTAATATCTTTCGTCTAACATCTAATGAAAACGCAATAAAGGTAGAAAGGATTAAGAAAAAGCCAAAATTTGTAAAAAATTGCTGATTTAGAGATTTTTTTATCTAAATTGCGACTCTCCCCATTTTCAGGTATCACCCGACCGATTTTTACAAACATAAACTATGAAAAAAATATTTTTTATTCGCCACGCAAAGTCCTCTTGGGACGACTTTTCACTCAGGGATATAGACCGTCCACTCAACAAACGCGGTTTGCGTGACGCACCATTCATGGCAACAATGCTCATGGGGAAAGGTGTCAAACCAGATGCTATTGTTTCTAGTCCTGCCAATCGTGCTTATACCACAGCCACTTACTTCGCTGCGGCAGCTGGTATTGATAAACAGTCTATAGTGAAAAATATAGATATTTACGAAGCGATGTCTATCACTGTAAAAGAAATCGTCAATGGTCTAAACAATGACTGGAATACTGTTTTGATTTTTGGTCATAATCCAACATTTACTACATTAGCGAATAGCTATCACGACGATTACATTCCGAATGTCCCAACTTGTGGTATAGTAGAAGTGGAAGCAGATATTGATGATTGGAAAGACTTTAACGAAGAAACAGGAAAACGGAAGAACTTTTATTTTCCTAAACAGTATTTTACTTAACAATATTTTACTTAGCAAGATTTTACTATAAAAACGAAAAGGTGCAGAAAGTTGATACTCTGCACCTTTTCACTTTCGTAGT
>CAZQTE010000030.1:0-23487 GCA_964595615.1 uncultured Saprospiraceae bacterium | reverse complement strand
TAAGAGGAGAGAGCAGTGGACTGAGAATAGAGATGTTAGGCTTTTTTCTTACTTTCGCGTTGTATTCGTTACTGGTTATTGGTTATTAGTTATTTCTAATTGTTTGAGAAAATTGAACAAGTTTTTCAGTGTATCATTATGGTAGTAATTTTGATAAGCAGCTAGTAACTATTAACCAATAATTAATAACCAAACAAAGTAAATATTATGGCAAAATTTAGAACAAATCACGGAGGAGATAGACGCGGAGGCAATCAAGCCAGCAGCGGAATGGTAACCAAAGTACTTTTATTTATTGGAGCATTGGTTGGCTTATATTATGGATTTAATAATTCATCGGGAGGAGGAGAAGGTGATTATGAAGAGGATACGGTTATTATCGACCGAGACTACGCTTTACCAACATCTACGACGGGTGTTGTTATTGACCACCATTATTTTTCGCTTTCGTACAGCGAAGAGCACGAGCAAGCCGAGTGGGTTGCTTATGAATTGCACCGAGATAATTTGACAGGAGAACGTGTTCCGCGTAGCAATGACTTTCGAGATGACCCTAAGGTGCGCTCTGGTTCGAGTTCGAAATATGATTTTGGACATCCAGATTATGACCGTGGGCACATGGCGCCAGCTGGTGATATGAATTTTAATTCAACAGCGATGTCTGAGAGTTTTTATATGTCAAATATGTCTCCGCAAAGGAGCAGCTTTAATCAGGGGATTTGGCGAGAACTGGAGGAAAATACTCGTAAATGGGCGAAAATATTTAAACGTCTTTACGTCGTAACGGGACCTGTTTTGACTGAGCCAATTATTACAAAAATCGGAAACAGTAAGGTTAGCGTTCCTGCTGCCTACTACAAAGTTTTACTAGATTTGGACGAACCTGAGAAGAAAGCAATTGGTTTTATTATGCCAAATGCACGTAGTGAGAAAAGGATAAAAGAGTATGCCGTTTCAGTAGATGAGGTCGAAGAATTAACTGGGATTGACTTTTTTGGCGAGTTGTTAGACCCTGATTTAGAGGCGGATTTGGAAGCTAATTTTGATGCTTCTTTGTGGACGGATGATTATAAAAAGTATCAAAAGCGTGTTAAAAGCTGGAATTTGGTGGAGGAGAGAAGGAGAAACTAGCTCTTTTTTTGGGTCTAGTATAGATGAAGTGGAGATTTTGTTCTTAAAACTGTAAGAATGGTTGAGGGGTTGGAGTCGAGATTTAAAAATTAATCAATGTCAAAAGAAATATTTTTAGAAGAAATAGAAACGGGCTATAAATTTGAAGGTGCGTCAATTGACTTAGGTGCAGCGATGTACAATAAGGAAACGCAATCTGGTAGTATTGTCAAATTACCTTTGAGCATGATGAATCGTCATGGTCTAATTGCTGGTGCGACTGGTTCGGGTAAAACGAAGACTTTGCAGATTTTAGCGGAGCAATTATCTGCGAAAAGTGTCCCAGTTTTGTTAATGGATGTGAAAGGTGATTTGAGTGGTATTGCTATGCCGTCGGCGGGACATGCGAAGATTGACGAGCGTCATGCAGCGATTGGTTTTCCATTTGAAGCGGGGAGTAGTCCTGTGGAGTTTTTATCGCTTTCTGATGAACCTGGTGCACGTTTGCGCGCGACGATAACAGAGTTTGGTCCAGTTCTTTTTTCAAAAATATTAGGACTGAATGATACGCAATCTGGAATTGTCGCTTTGGTTTTTAAATATTGTGATGACAAGAAGTTGCCTTTGTTGGATTTGAAGGACTTCCGTAAGGTTTTGCAGTATTTTATGGGAGAAGGAAAGGCAGAAATCAAAGCAGAATATGGTACAATGTCTTCTGTTTCCATTGGTGCGATTATGCGCAAAATGGTAGAGTTGGAGCAGCAAGGCGCAGAGCTTTTCTTTGGAGAACATTCGTTTGAGATTGATGATTTGTTGCGGATGGATGAAAATGGAAAAGGAATGGTTTCGATTATTCGTTTGACGGATATTCAGAGTAAACCAAAGTTGTTTTCCACTTTTATGCTACAAATGCTAGCGGAGATTTATGCAAAATTACCAGAGCAAGGAGATTCCGATGCACCAGCACTAGCAGTATTCATTGATGAGGCACATTTGGTGTTTAAAGGGGCTTCTGACGTGCTTTTAGAGCAAATAGAAGCAACGATTAAACTTATTCGCTCAAAGGGTGTAGGCATCTTTTTTATCACACAAAATCCAACAGATATTCCTGATGATGTATTGGGTCAATTGGGATTGAAAGTTCAACACGCACTCCGTGCCTTCACCGCCAAAGACCGCAAAGCTATTAAGTTAGCCGCCCAAAACTATCCCATAACAGAGCACTATGATGTCGCTCAACTATTGACTGAATTGGGTATTGGAGAGGCATTGGTAACGACGTTGAATGAGAAAGGAATTCCGACTCCATTAGCGCATACAATGTTACGTGCACCGCAATCACGTATGGATATTTTGACTGAAGAAGAAATCAAACTCATTCTTGACAAATCAAGCATCATTGATAAGTACAATGAAGTCATAGATAGAGAAAGTGCTTATGAAATACTGAGTGGGAAAATAGAAGAAGCTCAAGACGAAGCTAATCAAGAAAGGCTCAAAAAAGAAAAAGCGAAAGCGAAAAAGAGCACAACTAAAAGTCGTAGTCGCCGCAAAGAAAAGTCTGTCCTAGAAAAAGTAATGACTAGTACAACGACCCGCCAAATAGGACGTACTGTGGCGAGAGAATTAACGCGTGGTTTATTGGGCGCATTAGGAATTAAAACGACTAGTAGCCGCCGTCGGAAGAGTACATCTAGTTGGTGGTAGAGGAAATATTGTTTGACTTGTTAGAAAATACTTAGAATTGTTTGATGCGTTCACAAACTACTCTAACAACTCAAACTTTCAAACCATTACCCTGTTATATCAATATTATGAAAATATCGAGAAACAATAAGACTGCCTTAGTTTTTGGTGCTTCTGGTTTGGTCGGAGGACATCTACTAAAGGCATTAGCTCAAAATGAGAATTATCAGAAAGTCTATTCTTTTGGTCGTCGTAAACTAGGAATTAACGACGGAAAAACAGAGGAAGTTATTATTGATTTTAATCAAATGAGCGAATTTGGTCATCTGATTAAAGGCGACGATATTTTTATATGTTTGGGAACGACAATTAAGACTGCTGGCAGTCAAGAAGCTTTTCGAAAAGTAGATTTTGATTATGTTTATCAAGCTGCGCAGATAGCAGTGCAAAATGGCACAAATCAACTGCTGCTAGTTTCATCTGTCGGTGCGGATGCGAATAGTTCCGTTTTTTATAGCAAAGTTAAAGGCGAAATAGAAGATGCAGTAAAGGAAATGCCTTTTTGGTCCGTTAAAATATTTCAACCTTCTTTGCTTTTAGGCAATCGAAATGAGACCAGACTAGCAGAAGGGATAGGTCAATCTATCGGACGTTTTTTGAATAGATTTACCACAGACTTATTTGACCTTTATCAACCCGTAGAAGGGGAGAATGTCGCAAAAGCAATGGTTATCGCCGCACAAGAATTAGAAGGAGGAGAAAAAACTTACCAGTCTCATGTGATTAAGAAAATGGGAGAGGAGCAAGAGAATTTGTTAAGCGAAGCCTAAGATTATGCGAAAGCTTGTTACCTTTGCATTTGATTAGTTTTAAGTTAGAATAGTCAAAGTTATTCTTTGCTCTACCAACTTTCAACTACCAACTTCCAACTGATAAAAACATTTATGGAAAAAATAGTAAAATCATCCGATATTAAGATTAAAATCGGATTGAATGAGGAAAATATGCCCGTCAAGATTGATTGGGAAGCGACGGATAATCCTTCTCATGTCAAACCAGCAGAATGTAAAGGGATGTTACTATCTCTTTTTGACAGAGACCATTTGGATACTTTGAAAATTGACTTGTGGACAAAAGATATGCAGGTGTCTGAAATGGACAGGTTTTTTTATCAGACCTTACGTGCGATGTGCGATACTTATTATCGTGCGACACAAAATGGAAATATGGCAAATGATATGCAGCGTTTCACGCAATATTTTGGTGAGAAGACAGAGGTGATACCGAAGGCAGAAGGGCAGGGGCAGTAATCTCTTAGAAGGAGTTTTTTAGTAAAAGTTATTGAATTACTTTTACTTATTGGTTCTTTATGAAATCGGTTGGTAAATTGTAGCATCATTCATATAGACTTTAATAAAAAAAATTGGGCTTGATGAATTTAAATTC
Source organism: uncultured Saprospiraceae bacterium (assembly GCA_964595615.1). GTDB lineage: Bacteria > Bacteroidota > Bacteroidia > Chitinophagales > Saprospiraceae > JAHDCG01. The sequence goes on along the minus strand of CAZQTE010000030.1, from coordinate 19,245 downwards.
ATCAAGCCCTTTTTTCTCTCATAATAAGCGGAATAGTTTTCTATCTAGTATAATTCTTATTGCAGCTCTATCTTTCTAGATGAACCCAACCGCCATATTGACCAAGAACATAATAGTACATTCCTTCAGGTAAGTTCTTACCATTTTTTTGTCCGTTCCAAATATTCTCTTCGGTAACATTCTTTGTCTGGTAAATCAAATTTCCCCAATCATTAAAAACCATTAGGTTTATATTTGGACAATTTTCAATTCCAGGAATTCGCCATTCATCCTGAATACCATCATTATCAGGTGAAAAATGACTAATAGGTCTTACCGTATTATTGGAGGCAAATATATTGATTTGAGCTGCTATCTCTTGATTCTTATGTTCTAAAATGACTGGGACCTTTTGATGTAGATACGAAATATTAGAAGATGCTGTAAACCAGAGCATTTCATCTGAATGACGCCCCTGTAGAGTTTCTGGTAATTCTCCAATTTTAGCCTTCTTAATCTTTACTGTTTCTGAATTATACTCTCCCTCATTAAAAATAAGAGTATTGCCATTTTTTAAGTAAAAATCAAAGTTTAGAGTATTTGGCTTTTTTAAAAGAAAAGGAATTGAAGTATACTCTTTAAAACTTTGTTTACCACTCACTTCATGGTCATAAAAAGACAAATCTGGACTTATTCCAGGCTTTTCGAGTAGTAATTCTAAAGTTTGCTTACCAGTAGATATTTTTAAAAAATACAGTCCTGGGTCTCCTGCTAAATCAAATGAAAGTTCATTTTCTCCTTTTAATAATTGCTTTTTACCTTTATCACCATTTAGACTTCCCCACGCTTCCTTTACTTCATACTCTATAGATTGTATGGAACTAGAATTTAAAGTCAAATTATATTGACCTGTCGTATTAACCTTAGAAAATACAGGCGAAATCGATGCTCTGCGGATAACTGAGACTTTACCAAATTCTAACTCATTTCCCTCTGGGCTGGTGGAACGAAAACGGTAATGATGCTGTCCATCGAAGCTATGCTCTGCGTCAAAGTATAAGAGTCCATTAGCATTTTCAGGATTAATTACTCCTATGCTATTATAGTCAACTCCATCTTCACTTTTTTCAACAAAAATTCCATATTCAGGATGAATATTGGTTAGATTGTTAATTCTTAAAATAATTCCTGCATCAGTACAGGAATAGGAAGCTTTTCCATCAGGCGTATTAGTAAAAATTGCAGATTTCTTTATGCCATGATTTGGATTGTTAACCGACCATTTAAAATCTGAAGAATTATAGTTTTTTACAACATCATTAACTACAACTTTTTCATCTTCAATAATTGCCTCATTGATAATCTCTTTGCGTGGAGTCCAACTTGGTTTGACCTCCATTTCTGCAGTTTCAATCTCAATTTCTGTCAAACGCGTAATTGTCTTTTCTTCTAAGGACGCAAGCTTCTCTTCTTTTTCCAATCGAATAGAGGAAGCAATAATATTTCCGTTATTTTGTCTTGTTGTTAAAATTGTTTCAGCAGGTGATATTGGCTTCATTGCCGAGTATTTCTCTGGAACTGGATTAACATTCTCAATAGGCTGTGAAACTTCAAGTGTTGGCAAGGTCTTTCTAGGAGTCGTTTTAGGAAATAACGGAATAACTTTTTCTTCTTCCTTTTCTACCGAATTATCCTTTTGGACGGATTTATTCTCGCTAGTAGCCTCAATCGTAGGCAAAGTTTTTGCCTTCACCTTTGTAGGAGAAGTATTTAAATAAACCTTTTCTTCTTTCTTACCTGTATTCTCTAATTTTTTTTGCTCATCTATAACTTTAGTTTCCTCTAATTTTTCAGAACTGATAGGATGATTAATTGCTAATGAATCATCAATAGATTTACTTCCTAAGAAATATGCAAAAAAGAAAATAATACAGATAAATGGGAGGAGTTCTCCCAATGAGTTAATAGCCAAAAATCCTCTCTCCAATCTACCTGAATCCACAGATTGTTTTCTCTCAATTTTTTCCATGATTATGTGCGTTGTGTCGAGACAATATTATATGTCGAAATAAAGTTAGACAACAAAGTCACAGAAAAATATCATTTTTAGAAAACGGTCGGTTTTTACAAGGAAACGGTTCGTATCAATAATCCTATGGTATTAAAAATAGAAATATATGTTCATTTTTGGCTATTTTTGCTGTTTTTCATCAATTTATAAAAATATTCATAAGTATCTGATAATCAACTCTTTCACATATTAAAACATCGTAATATGATGTTTTAAATTCAGACTCTTATTTCGAGTTTTTCTTCTTAAATATTCATCATTAATTCACGCAAGTTTGCATCATTTGGGAGCATAATTTTCTTCCTTAATCTATATCGACCTGCTTCTACACCGCGCACTGAAATTGCCATCATTGGAGCAATTTCCTTACTACTTAAATTCATCCTTAAATAGGCACATAGTTTCAAATCATTAGGACTTAAAACGGGATATTTTTCCTTTAATCGGGATAAAAAACCCTGGTGCACTTGGTCAAAATGGTGTGCAAATTGGTCCCATTCTGAATCATTTTCTAAATCTCGTTCAACTAAGCGGATAAGTTTTTGTAAATCTTGCGGTCTTGCTTCTTGATTTCTCATCTTAGCTAAAAGCTTACTTAAATCATTTTTCAGCCCCGCTAGCATTTCTCGTTTCTGGACAAGATGAAGGGTTGCAGAAGCCAATTCTTGGTTCTTAAACTCAACTTCTGTTTCCAACTTCTGACGCCTCACACGGCTCAATTCTAATTCACTATCTTCTACTCTTTTCCGAAATATTTTTTCTTGTTCTTCATGCTGATTTTGCAGAGATACTTTTTCTTTCTCAAAATCTTTGGACTGCTTTCTGAGACTAAAGAAAATAGCTGCAATGAGGGCAAATCCATACAAAATATAAGCAAGAGTACTCAAATACCAAGGTGCACTTATCGAAAAAGAGACCTTTTCTACCTCTGAAACTATCCCTGCCGCATTTCGTGCACGCACCATGAAAGTATAATCGCCATGATCTAAGTTGGTGTATTCTTTTTCAGCTTTATCAGTCCATTCAGACCATTTAGTTGATATTCCTTCTAACTTAGTTTGAAAACGAATCTCTTCTGGATTTCTGTAAGCATTTGCAGAGTAAGCGAAATAAAGAGTGTTCTCGTCACTGGAAAGAGAAATTTCATCCTCCTCTAATTTAGTTCCTATACTCGTGTAAAGTAGACTGTCTTTTTCATTATTCAATCGAAATTCGCTTATCTTAGCTTTTAGAGAAAAATCAGAAGCAGAGTATTTCTCCACATCAAAACGTATAAAGCCTTTCTCCGCACCAAAAAATACATTTTGAGAATTATGTGGATAAACAAATTCAAATCCACCTACTAATTTTGTACTTAATTCAGGAAAAGTAACAGTACTCACTTTGATTTCTAATCCATTATCATCAATCGTCAATCGACCACAGGTTTCTCCAGCCATAAACCAAATATTACCTTCGGCATCCTCTTTTAACATCTTTACCCTTCCATACTCTTGAAAAATTTTATTGTAACTTTCAATTGCTTTAAAGGACATATCTTTCTTATCAAAACGATAAACGCCTGTTTCACCAGCAAAAACGACCTCATTTCTAATTTTAAAGGTATGATTCAAATTATCAGAAGGCAAACCATCATAAGCACCGTATCTTTTCACGCTTTGTGTAGAATAGTCTTCATTTAAAACCACTCGATAAACTCCACGATATGGGTGTGACATCCATAAAATATATTGACTTTCCTTAGCTAAAAGTCGAGAACTCTCTGCCAATCCTTCAATTTCTTTATACTTTCTATAAGCACCATTTTCCTTACGCAAAACTGTCATACCATTATAATGTCCTGCTACAATATGCTTTTCATCTAAGCGTAAATAATTCCAGACACCTTTAAAATTAGGAATTGAGATGGGTTTTTGATTTTTTATTTGAAAAGCACCATTATGCATTCCAAGAAATAATTCTCCCTCTGATTGATGTAATCCCCATGTTTGTCCTTCTGCATTTTGTATTTTTTTAAATGGACTTTCAGATTCCATTTTATCGTTATCGTTCCAATCTTTACTAAACAAACCATTTGAGTTTCCTAGATAAAACTTATCTTCAAAAATCGCAGCAGTATAGCCTGTCCCCTCTAAATTTCCATCTGGATAAATATAAGTATAAGCAGAATTTACTTCTACATAGTCAATTCCATTATCTAAGCCAAGCCACAAATTGCCCGCTAAATCGGTATTTATTGCTAATACATTTGTATTTTGTAAGCCCTCTTTTCTTCCTAAAAATCTATTCTTCTGAAAATTTCTATCCGTAAAAAGCAATCCATCAGGTGTAGTCCCAAAAACATACTGTCCATCGGCTAATTGACAAGCAGAGTATATACTTTTCTCTTTAAAAAATTCATCAAGAGGTGTCTTGAAAGGCGTTAAATCTTTTGTATCAAAGGAAAAAATACCGTCTTTTAAAGTGGTAATTAAAAAGGTATCTTGATTAAATGGTAAGAAAGCTGTAACAGGGGAATCAGGTTTATGACTAAAGTCAGAAAGAATAAAACTCTCTCCAGTAAATTTCAATAATCCTTTATACTCATCATGGACATAGACTTCATCATTCAGTACGCCTAAAAAATGGATAGGTCCTCCTGTATCATAAACACTCATTTTCTCATTAAGGTAATGAAAAACGTAACGTTCTGTGCGAAATAAAATAGCTTCATCTCTTACAACAATATCCCAAACCTCACTAAATTCTCGGTACTTTTCAGGTATTGTATATGTTAAGGAATTATATTCTAAATCTCTATTTCCTTTAGACTCAAAATAGCCTAATTCTCCTTGACCACCTACATAGATTTTATCATCCGCAAGACCTAATGATCTAACAATTGTTTGATTGCTAATTGGAAATTTTTTCCAAAAAACTCCATCATATCTAAGTAATCCTTCATTATTAGCAAAATACATAAGCCCCTCAGAAGAAACAGCAACATCCCAATTTTGGGTACCACCATTATAAATCTTTTTACTGTAGTTATTAATGGGTAAATTACCTAGAAAGGAAGATTGTCCAAAGGCTATCTGAGCAAAAAGAACAAAAAATAGAAGAAATCGTCTCATAATTTTTTTTCATATAAATATTTCCACAAAAAAAGGATTTTTTCTCACATGTTGTAGTATTTATTCAATAATGTAGTAGTATTGACGTAGTCTTTTCATTCCAAATTTCATACTTGTGTAGGTATTACAGTATATATATATTCTTTTTTTATACCAACAAACAATACATTTGTCAGGAATTCACTCGACCTTCGAAAGATATTCTATATATACACATTCCACAATTCAGACTGGACATTAACAATATAAGAATGAAATGTAGAATTGTATTTAGTAATATTTCTAATCAACTTTTCTTACTCAAAAGTTAAATACATCAAATTTGTTTATAAATAAAGCAATTAAATGTATTTGTACTAATCAAACCATTTAAAATTATGAGACAAGGTTTACTTTCCTTTTTCATGTTACTATTAAGTGTTGGAGTATTTGCTCAAAGCAGTATTACCCTATCAGTAGACATGAATGATTATCCAAATTCTTTTACAACTCCACACCTTTCAGGTAGCTTTAATGGCTGGTCTGGCGATGCCAACCCTATGGAAGATGCAGACGGAGACGGCATCTGGACGACAACAGTGATGATGGATGCAGGTTCACAAGACTATAAATTTCAAGTAGATGGCTGGGTAGACCAGGAGTTCTTTATGGAAGGTATGCCATGTACATTAACTACTGATGGTTTTACAAATCGCAATATTACAGTTGATGGAGATGCAACTATCGAAACTGTATGTTGGGGTGCTTGTGTTGCCTGTGAAGATGTCGTAGAGCCTACGACTTACAATGTTACGCTTTCAGTTAACATGAGCGAATACACAGCTGATTTCACTACAATCTATCTTTCAGGTACATTTAATGGCTGGTCTGGCGATGCCAATCCCATGGAAGACGCAGACGGTGACGGTATTTGGACGACAACAGTAATGATGGGCGCAGGTGCTCAAGAATATAAATTCCAAGCAGATGCTTGGACTGACCAAGAAGCTTTAGTAGATGGAATGCCTTGTACGGGTACTTTTGGTGAATTTGTTAACCGTATTGTTACAGTTACTGATGCGGATGTATCTGTTGATGCCGTTTGTTGGAACTCTTGTGCTGATTGCGGTGCCGTAGAGCCTGCGGAGGGTAATATCACACTTTCTCTAAACATGAATGAGTACACGGGTACATTTACGACTCCATTCCTTTCTGGTGCTTTTAATGGTTGGTCTGCTGATGCAAACCCAATGGAAGACGCAGACGGTGACGGTATCTGGACGACAACTGTACTAATGGGTGCAGGTCAGCAAGACTTTAAATTCCAGCTTGACTCTTGGACTGACCAAGAATTGTGGGATGAAGCAAATGAATGTACAATGGCATTCGGTGAAATGGGTGAATTCATCAACCGTGTTATCACTGTAGATGGCGATGCAACTATCGGTACTGTTTGTTGGAATTCTTGTGATGATTGTGGTGGTGGTGTTGAACCTGTAGATGGTAATATCACACTTTCTCTAAATATGAATGAGTACACGGGTACATTTACGACTCCATTCCTTTCTGGTGCTTTTAATGGTTGGTCTGCTGATGCAAACCCAATGGAAGACGCAGACGGTGACGGTATCTGGACGACAACTGTACTAATGGGTGCAGGTCAGCAAGACTTTAAATTCCAGCTTGACTCTTGGACTGACCAAGAATTGTGGGATGAAGCAAATGAATGTACAATGGCATTCGGTGAAATGGGTGAATTCATCAACCGTGTTATCACTGTAGATGGCGATGCAACTATCGGTACTGTTTGTTGGAATTCTTGTAATGATTGTGGAGTAGTTGAACCAGCTGAAGGAAATATTACTCTTTCTTTAAACATGGAAGATTATCCTGGAGCTTTCACTACGCCGTATGTATCTGGTAACTTTAATGGCTGGTCAGCTGATGCCAATCCTATGGAAGATGCAGACGGTGACGGCATTTGGACAGCGACTATTTTATTGGCTGCTGGCTCTCAAGAGTACAAGTTCCAAGTGGATAACTGGACTGACCAAGAAATGTTAATGGAAGGTATGCCTTGTACAATGACATCAGGAGAGATGAATGAGTTCACTAACCGTATTATCACTGTTGACGGTGATGCGAGTATTGATGTTGTTTGTTGGGAATCTTGTGCTGATTGTGACGGTACAGTTGAGCCAGGCGCTGGTGATATTACTTTCTCAGTCAATATGAATGATTATACAGGTGCCTTCACAACTGTTTATATTTCTGGTAACTTTAATGGCTGGTCTGGTGATGCTAATCCACTAGAAGATACAGACGGCGATGGTATTTGGTCGACGACTCTTGCTTTAGGTGCGGGTCCTGCAGATTACAAATTCCAATTAGATGCTTGGACTGATCAAGAAATGTGGGATGAAGCAAATGAGTGTACGATGGCATTTGGCGATATGGGACAATTCATTAACCGTGTTCTTACAGTTGACGGCGATGCTACCTTACCAACGGTTTGTTGGAACTCTTGTGAAGACTGTGACGGTGGTCAAGCAGGTTCTCCTGGTAACATAACACTGTCTGTTAACATGAATACTTACACAGAACCATTTACTACTGTTTTCCTTTCTGGTAGCTTTAACGGCTGGTCTGGTGATGCAAACCCAATGGAAGACACAGACGGTGACGGTGTGTGGACAACAACGGTTAGCATGGATGCAGGTCTACAAGACTTCAAATTCCAATTAGATGCATGGACTGCTCAGGAAATTTGGGCAGAAGCAAATGAGTGTACAATGGCATTTGGCGATATGGGTGAATTTATCAACCGTGTAATTACCGTAGACGGTGATGCTACTCTTGACGTACTTTGTTGGCAAGAATGTCAAGACTGTACAATTGCAGTAGAAGATATCGTAAACAGCGAATCAATTTTCACTTTACAACCTACTCTTGCTCAGGAGTTTACAGTTGTGAAATTTAGCCAAGACCTTAATTCAGCAGCACAAATCTTTGTATCTGATGCATTAGGTAAATTGGTATACTCTGCAAAAGCAGAAGCATTTACTCAGCAACAACAAATAAACACAGCAAATTGGACTGCAGGTACGTACTTCGTAAGAGTTACGTCTGAAAATAAAATGGCAGTCCGTCGTTTAGTTATTACAAAATAAGTTTTCATTTGGTTTTGAAATGACCTCCGACAATAGACTTTATGAATGAGGTTGAACGAGATTTAAACGCCGCTATTTTGTTCTGTTTTGAGGCGAAAAACGTAAACATAGCTTGCTAAGGTGAGGCTTTTCAACGAAAAAACAGAACAAAAGAGCAAGTTTAAAGCCGTTCAAATCTCGTTCATAAAGTCTAATTAGCGTCGGAGGTCATTTTCATCTATTAATCGAATTTATACCGAAATAAAAATCCACATAAATAGTGTCATGCACTTAAGTAATAGGTTAAAATGGTGGATGCTCACGTGGTGACTCAAAGTCACCTTGTGAGTAAAAGGTATGCATCAGTCGTTTTCACCCACTACCAAATACCTTTCCCATTTAAAAACAAAAAATAAACTCTAACCAAAAAATAAACTACTAGCATAAATTCTAGTGCGCAAGCACACAAAGGAATGATGAAAAAATAAATTCAGAATTTTGACAAGAGATTTTGTCCATATTTTGCACTTTAAAAACCTTAAAATATCAACATTGATGCGGTTTTTAAAGCCCAAACTATGAACAAAACCTCTTTCCCAAAATTCTGGATCTATTTCTACACTATTCCAAAGCTAAAATTCTAATCAAAACATGGTCAAAATGTACAAATTAAAACACATTTTTCCGCTATTACTGATGCTCTTTTCTATATCTGCCTTCGGTCAGATACAAGTTAAAGGTATTGTTACTTCTGCGGAAGACGGCGAAGGAGTTATCGGGGCGACTATCCTTGTAGAAGGAACAGGAGTAGGTACGGTTACTGATTTCGATGGTTCTTACAGTATCTCTGTTCCCAATAAAGATGCTTCTCTAAATTTCTCTTATACAGGCTTAAAGTCTCAAACTATAGCAGTTGACGGGCGTACAGAGATTAATCTAGTTATGTCTGCTGATGCTGCTATTTTGGAGGAAGTAGTCGTTATTGGTTATGGTTCTCAAAAACGTAGTAATATTACGGGCGCTGTAAGTGTCGTCAGCACAGAAGAGCTAACAGAAGGTTCAAACGTACTTTTACAACAGGCATTGCAAGGTAAAACTTCTGGAGTTTTAGTTTCTAAAAACTCAGGTTCGCCAGGTGCAGAAGCATTCACTCGTATTCGTGGTATCAGTACCATTAATGATGCATCTCCTTTGTATATTGTTGACGGTCTTCGTGTAGAAGGCTTGGATTATTTGAATCCAAATGATATTGAGTCTGTAAGTGTATTGAAAGATGCGGCTAGTGCGGCTATCTATGGTGCTAGTGCGGGTAATGGTGTCATCTTGATTACGACTAAAGGTGGTAAGAAAAATCAACAAGGACGCATCAGTTATAGTGGTTCTTTTGGACTGCAAAGTGTTGCACGTAAGTTAAACTTATTGAACGCAGAAGAATATGCTATTATTCAAAATGAATCCTACATTGCAGCAGGTCAAACGCCATTACCTGAGTTCGCAAATCCTGCGGCATTGGGTGAAGGTACGGACTGGCAAGATGCACTTTTTGGTGTAGCTCCAAGTCTAGAACACCAATTGACGATGTCTGGTGGTGGTGAAAAAAGTTCTTACCTTTTATCTGGTAACTATACTATTCAAGAAGGAATTGTAGGTGCTGATATTGGAGAAGATAAATCTCGTTTTGAGCGTTTTACTGCTCGTTTTAATGGAGACCATGATATTAAGCCTTGGTTTAGTGTTGGAAATCGCTTAAGCTTTACGAATTTTACAAGAAATGCATTGGCAGAAAATAATCAATTCAATACGCCTTTAATTCGTGCAATTAATATAGATCCAACGACTCCTGTATTTAAGGATGACGGTACTTATGCATACTCTCGTTATGCAGATACGGATATTGCAAACCCAATTAACGCGGTTGACCAAACTTATTATTCTTGGAACAACAATCGTATTATTGGTTCGGTATATGCAGATTTGAAGCCAATCAAAAATCTAACGATTCGTACAAACTATTCAGCAGATGCCTCTTTTGCACAAGAAAATTTCTTTGTTCCGAAATTTGACTTAAGTGTGAATCCTGAACTAAATGACGCACCAGCAATTGAACGTAATGAAATTAATTCTGTAGGAGTTAACAATTACAAATGGACAGGCTGGCAGTGGGAAAATACCGCTTCTTATAATTTTAAGTTACAAGATAAACACGACTTCACACTTTTAGCAGGTACTACAGCTAGGTATAATAACGGAACTGTAACAAATGCTTCTGGTACTGATTTACCAAGTAATGACCCTCAGTTTGCTTTCATTAACAATACTGTAAACTTAGAAGATAGAGCTTCTGGTGGGTTCTTCTTTGAAGGTGCAGGTTCTTCTATTTTTGGTAGAGTAACTTACTCTTTAAATGACAAATACGTTATTAATGCAAGTTTGCGTCGCGACGGCTCTACTAAATTTGGACCAAATAATCGTTTCGGTAATTTCCCCGCGGTTTCTTTCGGTTGGAATGTAACAAATGAGGATTTCTTCAAAATTGAAAAAATCAACCTATTCAAATTACGTGCAAGTTGGGGTGTGAATGGTAATGACCGTATCCGTGATTGGCAATACATTCCTTTGATTTTTGCTGGTCAAAACTATACTTTCGGATCAGAAGAATTAATCACAAATGGTAGTACTTCTATCCAAGCAGCTAATCCTGATATCAAGTGGGAAGAAAGTACACAGACTAATCTCGGTATCAATTTGGAAATGATGGATAGCAAGTTAGAGTTCATTGTTGATTATTTCAATAAAGAAACAAAAGACATGCTTTACGCGGCTCCAATTCCTTTCCACGTAGGAGCTGAAGCACCAACTCAAAACATCGCCGATATGGTGAATAAAGGTTGGGAGTTCACATTGGCATTCCGTAACAATGATAAGAAAGTTAAGTACGGTTTTAATGCAAACTTGACTACTATTAATACAGAAATCACTGGTTTAGGAAATGGTGGAGAGCCAATCTTTACTGGTTTCATTCAGTCTGCGGGTGCATCTGTTATCAAAACTGATGTTGGTTTACCATTGGCAGCATTCTGGGGTTATGAAATGGATGGATTGTTCCAAAATAAAGCTGAAGTAGAAGCACATGCATTTCAAAGTGCAGGAACAGCTCCTGGAGATATTCGCTTTAAGGATTTGAACGGTGACGGTGTTATTAATCAAGAAGACCAAACAGTTATTGGTTCTGCTTTACCTGATTTTTCTTATGGTCTGAGCGGTAATATTGGTTATGCTGGTCTTGATTTATCTATTTCATTCTACGGTTCACAAGGAAATGAAATCTATAACAATACGACACGCTACGACTTCACTTATGTAAACCGTCCAAACTCAGTATTGAATCGTTGGACAGGTGAAGGGACTTCAAATTTTGAACCACGTGTTAACTTAAATGACCCGAACCAAAACGCGCGTATTTCTACTCGTTTTGTTGAAGATGGTTCTTTCTTACGTATAAAAAATGTAGAATTAGGCTACAAGCTTCCTACTGCTATTTTGCAAAAAATTAAATTCTATAAGCTACGTGCTTATGTTTCTGCTCAGAACTTGGTGACTTGGACAAAGTACTCAGGATTTGACCCAGAGATTGGACAAATCAATCGAGACAATGGATTGGAGTTAGGTATTGACCATGGCTTTTACCCTGCTGCCAAAGGATTTTTGGTAGGATTGAATGCGGAATTTTAAAATTAGTTGTTAGTTAATAGTTACTAGTTATTAATATCCGCAAGCTCAATTTTGCAGCAATATTAATAATCTGTAACCAATAACCAATAACTCAATAACCAATAAGATGAAAAATACAATAATCATAGCGCTATTAAGCGCATTCATCCTGACTGGATGTAGTAAGGATTTCATAGATAGAGAGCCTGTTGTAGGGACAACAGAGTCAACTTTTTACCAAACGGAGCAAGATGCTATTTTTGCTATTAACTCTGCTTATTCTTCTTTACAATTCGAAATGTCTCCAGCGGGGCACTTCCGTTGGTTTTGGGGAGATATTATGAGTGATGATAGTGAAAAAGGTGGTTCTGGAGACAATGATGTATTCCCTTTATTACAATTAGAAACTTTCCAAGGACCTACGAATACTGATTTATTAGAAGCAGAATGGCGTGCAGATTACGTTGGCGTTTACCGTGCGAATGTAGTTATAGATAAAATTCCAGACATGGATATTGATGCTGCTTTGAAAGAACGTATTCTAGGAGAAGCAAAATTCATCCGTGCTTATTTCTATTATCAATTGGTGACTATTTTTGGTGATGCAGTACTCATTACAAGACCACTCGCACCTTCTGAATATGAGCAACCACGCGCACCAGCTTCAGAGATTTGGGCTTTAATTGATGCAGATTTAAGCGAAGCAGCGGCAAGTTTACCACAGCGCAGTGAATATAGTCTTGATGACCTAGGTCGTATTACTAAAGGAGCAGCTCAAGGTTTGCACATGAAAGCCTTATTATTCCGTCAAGACTATGCAGCAGCACAGGCTTTAGGTCAAGAGATTATTGACTCAGGTGAATATGCATTGGCAGAAGACTACTCTACAATCTTTACGGAGGAAGGTGAAAATGGTCCTGGTTCTATTTTCGAAATTCAATACATGAATGAATCGGGAGGAAACTGGGGTTACCACCAACAAAACGAAGGAACTTTCACTAACGTTTTCCAAAATCCACGTGGTGCTTATGAAGGCTTTGGCTTTAATATTCCAACACAAGATTTTGTAGATGAATTCGAGCCAGGCGACCCTCGTTTAGGTGCAACAGTTATTCAAGAAGGTGACTTTGTTGGTGACCGAGGTGAGTTTTCTATGGAAGCAGCTGGAAATTTTGGCTACTTATACCACCCAAGAAAATACTATAGCGAAGCAGGAGACCGTGCTCCAATTGGTGCACCAGAGCCAAATGGCTTTAGCAACGACCGCGTTATTCGTTATGCAGATGTATTATTAATGACTGCCGAATGTGCTTACCACACAGGCGACGAAGCAAAAGCACGTACACTCACAAACGAAGTACGCGCTCGCGCTCGCAATACTGCAACTAATCCGCAAGCATTATTACCAATCGGTGGTAGTGGTCCAGCACTTTTAGAGAAGATTTACCACGAACGTCGTGTCGAATTAGGTCTAGAAGGTCACCGCTTCTTTGACTTGGTACGTCAAGGTCGTGCAGCAGAGGTCATGGGACCATTAGGTTTCCAAGCAGGTGTACATGAGTTATTTCCAGTTCCTGAGTCTCAGATTCAAGCAACAAATGGTGCAATTACTCAAAATCCAGGTTATTAAATAACTAGGAACTATAAACGCACCAACTATGAACCCCGTTTCATCAAAACACTTGACTGAGATGAGGTTCATAGTGCTTGGTTTTATAAGTAATTGACAGTTTTAGCGAGCTTATTTTTTCGTTAATCAAGGCGTGACAAAGGATAATTGTTAATACTTTGACTGCGGAACAACGAAGAGTAACGGAAAAAGAAGCAGATAAAACTGTCAAGTATTTATAAATTCAAGCAATAGTTAAATCGTTTATGGTTCATCGTTCAAAATTATAATTATGTTCTATATAAAAAATATAACTTTCTTATTCGCAATCTTGCTTTTTGCAGTGGCTTGTGAGCCCGTTCAAGACCCAGAAATTGACTTGCCAGAAGTTCCAACTACGGCTTCTTTTACAGCAGAACCTTCGGCAGACAATCCAAATGTGATTGTAATCCAAGACAATTCAGTAGGATTTTTTGACCGTTTATGGGATTTACCAGGTGGTACTCCTAGTAGTTCAAAGGAATCAGTTGATTCTATCTTATTCATAAGTGCAGGTGAGTATGTTATTAATCTCCATGTTTCTGGTGAAGGTGGTGGTGGTTCAGCTTTAGTGACTAAAACAATAATCATTGATGAAGATGCAGAAGTTGAATGTGATGAACAAGTAGCTTTATTAACTGGTGATTGTTCTGCGGCTGGTAAATGTTGGGTATTCTCTACAGTAGCAGGTGCAGTGACCGTAGGTCCAACTGCTGGGTCAGGAGAGTGGTTTACTTCACAAGAAGCAGGTTTAGTTCCTGAGCAATATGATGACCAAGCTTGTTTTATTATTGAAGGATTGACCTATGATTACCGCAATAACGGTCAGACTGTAAATCCATGGGAAGGTTTTGAAGCACAAGATTTTACCCCACCTCCTGGTCAGACCTGGTCATTTAGTCCAAGTGGTGGTACTGACGGTCTTCCTCAAATTAATTTAAGTCCTGATGGTTTTATGGGCGTACGCGACTCTGGTCCATTTTACGACGTAGTGACATTGACAGAAACTGAATTAGTCGTTCGTAGCCGTTTCCGTAACGCAGATGGTACTACTCCAGACGAAGGCTGGTTCGAGCTTTACTTTGTAGCGGAGTAAGACTTTAAGGAACGCGACAGAAATAGATTTACATTCTTGACGCGTTCCTAAATCTTGAATGATAGACAATTTACCTGCCCAAGTCAAGTAAGTTGTTTATCATTAGACTTGTTTGCAAATAACTAACACATATATGAAAATATCTTTATCCCGCTATTTTCCTTTAAAAAAGTAAGTCCGTAGAGGGACTATGAACTGATTTTTTAAAGAAAACTATCGGAAAAATCTAAATTTCATATACGTATTCCTTATTTACAAACAAGTCTATTCAAGACCTTTTAAAGATTTATCATCTTTCCAAAATCAACTATTCAACAAATTAAGTAATGCTTTCAAAAATATTGATATCTATATCGCTTGGTATATGCCTTATTTCTCAATGTAGTCAACAGCTTTCCAGTACAAGTGGTACAGAAAAACCGAAAATGATTTGGTTTGACGAGTTTAATACAGACGGTGCACCTGACAGTACAATTTGGGGATATGATATCGGTGACGGTTGTCCACACGTTTGCGGTTGGGGAAATGATGAATTAGAATATTATACTAGTAATCCAGGAAATGTGCGCATAGAGGATGGTCATTTGATTATTGAAGCCCATAAGCAGGAAATAGAAGGAAAATCTTTTTCTTCTACAAGATTAGTCAGTAAAAATAAGAAAGATTGGAAGTACGGTAGAATGGAAGTTCGTGCGAAACTTCCTACTGGCTTAGGTACATGGCCAGCAATCTGGATGCTTCCAACAGATAATGAATATGGCGGTTGGCCAAACTCTGGGGAAATAGATGTAATGGAACACGTTGGTTATGCCAAAGATACCATTTATGGAACTATTCACACAGATGCTTACAATCACATGAAAGGTACTCACAAAACAGGTGAGATATTCGTACCTGATGCAGAAGAAGCTTTTCATACTTACGCCATTAATTGGACGCCAGAAAAAATTGAATGGTATATTGATAATGTGATGTATCACTCTGTTGAAAATGAACGTCTTACTTCCGCGGAATGGCCTTTTGACCAAAAATTTCATTTAATTATCAATTTAGCTGTTGGTGGCAAGTGGGGAGGAAAGCATGGTGTTGCTGAAGACATTTGGCCGCAGAAGATGATGGTTGATTATGTTCGTGTTTATGAGTAGAATTTAACGTTCTCCGCTAAATTGTGTGACAGAAAAAAAGAAAAGTTAAATAATAAGTCCGTCATCTGATTCCGATAACTATCGAAAACAATCTACCTGTATGGGTATAATTTTAAGTTTTTGCCTGTCGTATGTCAATTTTACTACGCAAAAAGGACAAGACGACAGGCAAAAACTTGAAATCCGATAACTATCGGGAATAATTTTTCTTTCCGATTGCTTCGGGACAGGCTAATTTTGGCTTCAAAGAGCGATAATTTTTAGCTCTATGAACTTTACCAAATTAATTTCCAGAGATACTAATAGAATAATCCTCTGTCTCTCCAAAATTATAAGAACCACACTCAGGAGCAAAAGCACCTTGTCTTAGTGAAACACGTAAGCGAGTTGTACCATTTAGCGCACCTGAGGGAATAGAAAAGACCAAATTAGTTTCTAAGCCATCAATTCCAGCTGCTATATTAGGAATATACTCTGCAATCACTTCTTCGCCTGTTTCAAAGGTTTGATTTTGATTATAATCAATCCAAATTCTCCAGTTCACATCACCAACATAATCTGTAAATCCGGCATTCATTTTAATGAAATAGAATTGATTTGGGACAAGGGACGTGGATTGGTTTAAGAAGTTTCCATATCCATTATTATTTTCAGATGTATTGTCTATCTGTTCTAATTTAAAACGTTTTATCCACAGGCTAGAACTATTTCCTTGGGTTGAACAATATTCAATAGTAGGGTCTGAGCTTACTGTAAATTCTCGAATTACATCAGCCGCAGGATTATAAGTCGCATCACCTGCTTGAGAAGCACGTACACTTACAACTCCTTCTGCACCTGTCAATGTAAGGATGTTACCGCTTAGAGTCGCAGGGCCGCTTAAAATGCTGAATGATACAGGCAAATTTGAAGACGCACTTGCGATTAATTCAATAGGATCACTATCTGTTTGTTGGTCTGCTATGTCTTCAAAAGTAATAAATTGGTCTTGTTGATTAGGGTCTACAAGTTCAAAAACTGCAATCAAAGTACTATTTTGACTAAGGTTAACATTGATTTCATTTGAAGTACTTGAAGAAACACCTTGCCAATTTTTGAAAACATAACCTGGTTTGGCAACAGCCTTTACAGGAATATCTATACCCGTAAAGTATTCACCAGTCCAAGCACTTGAGTCATCTTCTTCATCAACATTCAATGTACTAAACTCGATAGAACCTGCGCCTGCAGGTTGAGTAGAAAGACTAAGGTCAACAACGTTTTGGATATCTGAAAAACCGTCTAGATAATGCTGTTGGAATATAGCTGGGCGTTGATTTCCAAATGAGCGCATTTTTTCTGCGCTTTCATCTTGATTGTATAAATTAGACCATCTTTCTTGTTGTTGCGCTTTTTCTGGAGCATAACTAGCTAAAAATGCATCAATGCGTCCACTAATTCTTTCAGAAGTAAAGAGAACATTTAACAAATCAGCAGTACGATTGATAAAATCATGGCGCCAATTTTCGTTTTCTAATAATTTAATGAATAGGCGTGAAGACCATTCTGGGTTTGGATTTTCGAAAGGTAATGGATTTATCAATCTGTCTAAGGCATTATCTTGAGCGTATCCCGTATCCCAACCCTGAGAAGTAAATAATCCAAAAGTAAAATCTAAATCGTAAGACAAGAATCTCCATTTTCCTTCTGGAGCACGTTCTATAAACCTGCGATTATTGTTACCAGGCCAATCTTGATTATCAATAAAAAGATTGAAGATGACATAATCCATAAATTCATTTACCTCCACCCAGTCTGCTAAAGCTGCATAATTAGCCTCATTAGAAAAGTCATTATTGGCTAAGAAATCTTGTAATGCGTTCCAATTTTCAATATCTCCTTCTTTTACTTCGTCAAGATTTTCAATATAATCAATTTCATCATCATCAAGGTCGAAATGATTTCTGATGTAGCGTTTGTCTGGTCGTTCTCTAAGGTTATAAATACCCCAATATTCGCCATTTAAATACAAAATCGATTGTCTATAAGCTTGATAATTAATTTGTGGTGCTGAGATTAAATCATCCGTATCAGATAAATCACGGATTAAACTAGAAGCTGCAGCATCTCTAAAGTTAGTTGAAGTCCAGTCATTTCCACTATTACGTAGGGTTAAGCCACGGTACTCAGTGAGTTCTTCATCAGGAAAGATAGGATACTCAAATTTTGAACTTCCTAAACTACCTTTAGCTTTTAGCGATAATGATTTTTGTGCATTACCTGCACTTGATGTTCCTGTTAATTCGGCTTCAACGACTTGATTAAATCCAAGTGTACCGTCTGGCTCATAAAATTCAACATTGACATTTATTTCAATATCCTCTAAAATATTTCCAAAAATACCAATAGTCTCATCAAAGAATTCTTCTGGATTTCCTGCTACTGCTAAAACAGGGTAAGTATGGGAAACACCTATTAAATAAGTTTCTGTCACTATGCCACTAGGCTCCAAACCTGCAACATAAGCACGTGCACGAATAGGGGTAGGGCTAGATATTGTCAGTGGTCCTGTATAGAGTATACTATTCTCATCTGGAAATGAGCCATCAGTTGTATAATAAATAGAAGCGGGAGTAGACGTACTTAAATCTAAAGTAATATCATTTTCATAAAGACCACCTTCCACCGAAAGAATTGGGGCAGGAGAGGTGCCCGGACTTTCTGCATTTGATTCATTAGGTGTTGGACTAGTGAAAAATGCAAACTGAGAACTGCCGTCCGTTAGTCTACCTTCTGATACATCAGTGGTTTGTTGACCATAAGTGTGTGAATCTAGGATGGTTACACCATCAGGCGCTGTTAAAACAACGTCTTCACCGTCTCCACTTAATTTAGCATCGATATGTAATACCCCATCATCTGTATCCTTATCTAACCACAGAATAAGGTATCCTCCTGCTGCTATTGTTGTTTCAGAAGGAGAACTTGTGGGAATTTGCCATAAATCTGGTTCTGATATATCATCCGAGAAATAATATCCTCCAATGTCTACGGCAGTTGAGCTTGCATTGTAAAGTTCAACCCAGTCTTCGAACTCTCCATTTTCGTCAACAATTCCTGTATCATTAGATGCAACGAATTCGTTGATAAATACCTGCGCGTTTAACATATTTGCACTGCAAAGAGATAAAAGCAGAAATAGAAACTTAAAAAAAGTAATATTTTTATTCATGATTTGTTTGTCGTCAGTGTGAATAATTGCAGGGAGTGAAATTAAGTAATTATGCATTTTGATGCATCAATCTACTTTCTGAAAAATCCAAAAATTGGTATTCCTTAGATATTGGACTTTGGACGGAATAAAAAATCATTTGA